>NZ_JBHIPG010000009.1:0-4725 GCF_042195905.1 Bartonella sp. AP331QHHD | reverse complement strand
TGCTTGTCCTTCAGACATATCGTCGAGCTTTTTGACGTTGACATAAGCAAGTATTTTTTCTTCTTCTGTTTGGGTTTGTACTATGAGTCTTCTGATTTCATTGATCTGTTGTGGAAAAGCCTTTTTAATAGGCGGGTTTCCATCTGTATCGTCTTCTTTACTTGCTAAATTAAGAAGCATGCCTAATAGGTATCTTCGTGCGTAGGTAAGTGTGGAACCAAGTGATTGTATGCTATTTTTAGAGCCTGTACTGTCAATTGGAAATGTTCCTTCTGTTGAGATTTGATTGTCTGAAGGATGAGACAGAGTTATTTCTATGGTAACGTTTTTTTCTGTTTGATTTTTAATACGATAAAACAAAGCAAATTTGTATGTTGCAAGCCCTTTCTTTACAGCATCAATGTACTGATCAAGTGTAGCGTATTTGCTGTTTGTATGGTTATTAATGGCGTTTTGTTCGATATTTTTATATGCCATTTGCACAGCCGAAAGATCACGGACAAAATTTTGGCGCTCTTGTCGTTTTATCTCTTGTTCTCTTAAATCAAGAAGACGCTCTAAGCGATCCATATCGACGTCACTGTCTAAGGCTTTATTTAAAATACGTTCCATGACAGTTTGTTCGACGGCTACATGATGTGTTTCTTCAATTTCTATTAGGTTAGTGTTTTGTTCACTCATCTTGATTTCCTACATTGCGCGCAATTCACCTGTGGCGTGAATCACGCTTGTGTTAAAAGGCTGGTTTTTGGGTGTTAGAGTTTTGTCTTTACAGGTTGTACAATCCGATCAATTGGAATGCGTTTTATATATGCACAATGATCAGAATATAGCGTCAACAAGAAAGATTCATCTGAATTGGGTGGTATCATTTCAAATCTAGTGCATGCAAACGGTCTGAATTCGTATGAAAATGCAAAGCATTGCGATCCTATGAGTTCCATTGGCACGATATTCTCTTCACTTAAGAAGGCATCTATTTTGTCTTTAGAGATTATGGTATCTACATAGGGCTCGCCCTTATCTCCAGAGATCGTTATACAAAGTTCACCTGGATTGTGGGTATTTCTCACAACTAACTGCGAACACAAAGTAGGTTTAATTTCATATCTATACATAATAATTATCTTCTCTCGCTCGTTGTGATAATACTGCCTCCACGAACCTCTGAATCTCCGTAAATGTGTGCGTTACCATACACTTCTGCATTGCAATGAACACTTGCATTTTCGTAAACATGTGCTTTTCCAAAAATACGACCACCATATATTTTTGCGTTATGATGAATTGTTGCATTTTCATAAATATTTGCAAAATAACAAACTTTTGAGTTATCAAATACCTTGGCATTGTTGTAAACTTTTGCACCGCTATAAACCATGGCATCATTATAAACCCAACAGTCTCCTTCATGACTTAAGTTGCTCTCACCTTCTATAAAGCCGCCTAGGTCACCTTTCTTGATTTTTCCGAAGCTTCTCAATGCACGAATGCGGTGAAGGATTTTGCCATCAACATTGATTGTTTCATCAGTCATTTCGTATTTTTTTTCCATGGTTTTACTCCTTTAAGTTAGATTCTGCCTTTGTCGTTCTTGCAAAAGAACGGCATTGCATTGTGTGGTGAATTTTTTGAAAAGGTGGCGTCTTTTAAAAACGCCTTTAGCTTTTAAAGCACATCACAAGGACGCAAACGGTGTTGTTTTTCGTAAGAACCATACATTGCATCATCATATTCGCGCTGTTTTATATCATCTAAAAAAAAACCGTATGCTGTGCTGTGTAGAATAAAGTCATGCGGTATTTTGCCATCAAAACACTTTTGTTCACGTAGTTTGAGATAAAACTCAGCAATATCTTCAGAGATATCTTCGCAACGATTAGTCGTTGGTTCTACGCGCAAAATTTGGACAGCATTATCGGTTTGGTCGATAAAATTGATAATGTCCTTTTCTTCTAATAAAGGACCAGATTTAGCGAGATTTTGTTCTTCATTTTCGCACATCACTAAGAGAATTTCATCAGAATTTATAAACACTGGTTTATTCACAAATGCCTCCATACAGCCTATTGGCAAAAGTTATTTTCTAAGATATGGGAGATAAATATATGCAAAAAGTGCAAGTGTCAACATAAAAATGTAAAAAGTGCATATTTATGCTAGATATGTTTTTTTAAAAAGTGCACTATCCACAATTTATGGAGATACAAAATGCAAATAGCGGAACAAGATTCTAATCTTTTAAAAGGGTTTTCTCAGAAAGAAAAGGAAACTATAACTTATCTTTTGATTGCCTTAAAAACTCAATATATAAAATCACAGACTTCTTGTTTTCTTCAGAAAGATCACGATAAAAATTCATAAATTCTTGATCAACATCATTGAAGAAATTGGGGGGGGGCTCGTTAAAAAACTCAGCTATTTTAACTAATTCCCCAATACTTATGCTTCTTGATTTTCCATTTTTGTAAGGATTAATCATTCTGCTTATAGTGGATTGATGGATTCCCAAGTAGGCGGCTAGTTCTATTTGAGCACCGTGTCCGCGCTCGTCTAATTTTTTTTCTAGCCATTGTTGGATACTTTTTTCAATATTGCTACTCATAATTTAAATATTATCCCTAAAAATACGTAAAATGCAAAAATGTGAAAGGTGCATTTTTTGTTGACATATGTAAAAAGTGCAATTATTTATTGTGCTGTTATGGAGATTACATATGCCTTCGAGATTAATTATAAAATATTTAGGTGGTTTCAAAACTGTAGCAACCATAGTGCAAAGAGATGTGTCATCTGTTTATAGATGGCGTGACATGCCAGCAAAACACCAGCAAAAAATTTTAGATTACGCACGTGATCATGGGATAGATTTGCGTCCAGAAGATTTTTTTTATCCCGAGCGCTTGCAGAGATTAATGCAAGAGCAACACCCCCCAATGACTACATTTGCAAAAAGTTCCGGCGTTGATAGCGCGCGTGAGACTTTGCAGCCTTAAGGAGGTGATGATGGCTGTAGAAAAGAAATACGAACTTACTGATGAAACAATTGAGTTTGCTGGAAAAACTCTTCACCGCATTCGTGCATTGAGAAGCTTTGGAAAAGTTAAAGCAGGTGATGTTGGTGGTTTTGTAGAGAGTGAAGGCAACCTCTCTCATGAGGGCGATTGTTGGGTTGGGAATAGGGCATGGGTTTATGGTGATGCACGTGTTTTTGGCAATGCCAAGGTTCTTGGTTTTTCTCATGTTTATGACAATGCCCGTGTTTATGAGAATGCCAATGTTCTTTTAGCAGCTGCGATTTATGGCAACGCCAAGGTTTGTGGTAATGCGCATGTATTTGGCAATGCCAAGGTTTGTGATGAGGCTGCGGTTTTTGGTAATGCTTACGTTTACGATAATATCCATGTTTATGGCAGCGCCAAGGTTTATGGCAACGCCAAGGTTTGTGGTTATGCCAAGGTTTGTGATGCTGCTAAGGTGTTCGGTCATGCCGTGGTTTATGGTAAGGCCAAGATTTATGGAAATGCATATGTTTGCGGCACTGAAGAATATGGTGGCGACAGAGTTTATATGTGTTCACATAATGCAAATGAAGCGCATAAGAATGATGATGGTAAGCCTCGTGTAGAGCTTATACCGCCGTTGGCACTGCTTGAAATTGGTAAAGTTTTAGAGTTTGGGGCAAAGAAGTACGGAGCAAACAATTGGCGTAATGGCATGCACTGGAGCAGGTTACACGGTGCTGCTTTACGTCATTTATTAGCATGGTTTGGTGGAGAGCATAAGGATGCTGAGAGTGATTTATCACACTTGGCACATGCGGCTTGTTGCATTCTTTTTTTAATGGAATGCGAAGCACAACAGATTGGTCATGATGACCGCCCTCATAAAAATTAAAGGAGATAAAGATGAGTTCGAATGAGATTTTATGGATAGCAGTGGTTTCAGTTTTGCTCTTAAGCGGAGTGATGTTTCGTATTGCATTGCATTATCGCGACCAAGTTAAGGCGCTTAAAGAGCAGGTTCAAGATATTAAGAAAAAAATGAAAGAGAATGAGTTTAGGTATTTAAAGGAAAGCAAGCAGACAATTGATGAATGTGATGCGGATCTTGAAGAACGTGACAAGGAAATTAAACAACTGAAGCAAGAGATTGAAGAACGTGACGAGGAAATTAAACAACTGAAGCAAGAGATTGAAGAACGTGACGAGGAAATTAAACAACTGAAACAAAAGACTGAAGAACTAAAACAAAGTATAGATGCGTATCGAGAAGAGTTTACACGGAAAAGTGAAAAGATACGGACACTAAAAGCAGATGTGCAATTACGCGACGAGGAAATTAAAGAATTGAAGCAAGAGATTGAAGAACGCGACGACGAGGAAATTAAACAACTGAAGCAAGAGATTAAAGAACGTGACGAGAAAATTCAAAGACTAACACAAGAGCTTAAACAGCGTGATGAAGCAGTAAAAGCGCCGCCTCATAAGAATAAGAAGAGTAAGAAGAAGGGTAAGTGAGGAGTGGATAAGATGACAGTTAAAAAGAAGTATGAATCTACTGATGAAACAATCGAAGTTAATGGAGTTACGCTTCATCGTATACGTGCTTTAAGAAATTTTAGAGATGTGTACGCAGGTGCTCTAGGTGGCTTTATTGAAAATGAAAGCAATTTAAGTCATGAGGGAGACTGTTGGGTTGGGGACGATGCAAAGGTTTATGGTA
>NZ_JBHIPG010000008.1:0-7219 GCF_042195905.1 Bartonella sp. AP331QHHD | reverse complement strand
TTTTTTTTGCATTTTCACTTAAATGCCATCTTCACAAGCAATAGAATCAAAAACTTTATTGGGATTACTTCATAAGTAGACGATAGGATTTGCGCGGTAATATTGCAACTATTTCTCCAACCCATTTTATCTTTGCATTTTTAATAGGTAGCGCATTCCATGATTTGAGTACAATGCCCTCTGAAGAGCGAGTAATTTGTTTGATGAAACGCCTATTATCTTCTGTTAGAACGACAACTTCATCACCGTAATAATCGCTCATTGGCTTTGTTTGCAGATGTTTAACTACGATTAAATCACCATCTTTATATACGGGATACATAGAATCTCCACGAACCATGAATCCTATTGTTTCAAAAGGCAAATCAAATGGTATTTCGATTGTTTCAAGCCCATCTTCTGGGATTTGCTCAACATCGGTATCAATCTCTAATCCTGCTCCTACATATCCCATGACAGGAACAACTGTAGTAATTTGATTATAACCTTTTAAGCTTTTATAAAGTTCTAGAATTGAGTCTCTGTGTGAACCTCTGGGATCTGATTCACTTCCTAACCATCTTGACACGGTCGCTTGGGTTACATTTAATCTATCGGCAAGATCTTTTTGATTAAGACCAAACTCAGATTGCAATACTTGCAATGTCGCAATGATATTTTTCGTCATAATTAGTTACTTATGATTTTAAAATTAAAAAAATCTATTGTTTTTTTTAATTAACTCTATACAATTGCGTATATGGTTAAAATAAAGGACTTAACTCAAATGGACACAGAGGAAAAATTCAAGATTAAATCTATCCGAAAGTGTTTATCGCTAACACAAAAAGAATTAGCAGACATTTTAGGCGTTAAGCAAGCCTCTGTTTGTCGTTGGGAACAAGGCAAAGGACTATCTTTAAATAGTTATTTAAAGCTGCAAAAGTTGAAGGATAGTTCTAGCTCTAGTTCTGCTTTTATTGCTGCTCCTACAGATAGTAATGAACATCAACAGCACCATTCACATTCTTAAACAGGCATTAAATAAAGAGATCAAATAAATAGATTACGCGTCACCATGCGCACGCATAAATACGCAACAGCTTTAAGGGGGGGATTATGATCACTAATTTATATTTAATGAAAGAAGGGGATGCGCATGTCTAATGGTATGCCATGGATAAGATTCCATTTGTATGACTGGATAAGTGGTACAGATGGAATGACGTTAGAGCAAAGGGGCGCTTATATGACGCTTCTCGTTCGCATGTACGATAAAAAAGCACCAATTAAAGAAGATTTTGAAACGCTTGCACGTGCTTGCAATTGTTCGCAGAAAAAATTTGCAGCTATTGTCGAATACTTAATGAGGAACGATAAACTTGTTGAGACAGATAATGGATTGTGGAATACGCGCGTTGAAGAAGAACTAAAAGATTTTTCTGATAAAAAAGAGCACATATCGCAAGTTCGTAGTGAAGCTGGTAAAAAAGGTGCACAAGCAAAAAACAATACAAAACAACATGTTAATAATTTTGCTGAAGCAAATGACAAGCAAAACGTTTTTTTTGCTGAAGCAAACGCTAAGCAAAATCAAGCTATAAAGAACCAGAATAAGAATATATATAAAAAAACTAAAACTAACGTTTTAGCAAAAAAAGAAATTGGTTCTGAAAGTTTAGAAACAAACGAACAGGTTGACGAGCCAACAGAGGTTGCTGCTGTTGAGACCACATCAGAGCAAATCACAACATCATCAGACNGACGAGCCAACAGAGGTTGCTGCTGTTGAGACCACATCAGAGCAAATCACAACATCATCAGACAACCAACCTCCCATTCACGAGCAAGAGAACGTTCCCAAAAAAGCAAAACGAGCGCAAGCTAATCGCGGTTGTCGATTGCCTACGGATTTTGAACCGGATTACGATTTTGCCATTGCAGAGGGCTTGCCTCCAGAGCGCGTCAAAGTCGAAATTGCAAAGTTTCGAGATTATTGGCGTTCAAAAGCCGGAGCAAATGCAACCAAAACCGATTGGCAAGCAACATGGCGTAACTGGGTACGCAGGGCTATCGAGGGTTTAGAAAAAATAAAAAATACGAACAACAATGGTGGAAACAATGGAAACTTTTCAAAAGATCAAAGAACTCGTGGTGGTACCGGAGAGACAATCCGTAATCTTATCGGTGCAACACAGCTTAGTGACGCCTCTACAAGATACCGTGCAACAGATAGAGCAATGTGTAACTCTGGAGTTCCCATGGACCTTGAGAAATGGCATTCAATTGACAGAAACCCTAGAGAAACAAGCTTTAGAAGCTTATCAGACTGTTCAAAACTTACTTACCGTGAAAGCGTCTGTTGAAGACATAGCAGAGGCTCTTGATGTGCTTGAAGGTGGTTTGACAATGCAAAAAGTTTCGAATGTAGAAGCGCGTGCAAAGGCTTATATCGCAGCTCTTAACGGCATTTCACTCTGGTCTTTATTGCAAGCTGTTAAAAATCTTATACGTGGTGAAGCAAAAGGCATGTCCACAACATTTGTGCCCTCATGCGCTGATCTAGCGCAGTATTGTCGTGATTTAGAAAGCAGGCTTTATGGTGTTGCTGAGAGAGTTTTTACAGCAGTTGAAAATACGCGTAACCTAGCCTTAGGAGGCAAGCGCATTTCATTCA
The DNA here is from genome assembly GCF_042195905.1 of Bartonella sp. AP331QHHD. Classification (NCBI taxonomy): domain Bacteria; kingdom Pseudomonadati; phylum Pseudomonadota; class Alphaproteobacteria; order Hyphomicrobiales; family Bartonellaceae; genus Bartonella; species Bartonella sp. AP331QHHD. The sequence continues at coordinate 4,563 of NZ_JBHIPG010000008.1, read as the reverse complement.
TGAGAATAGGAAAGCCTAGTGAAGAGTGTCATGACAGTAGCAATTCAAAAGCGGCTTAAAACAGCAAAATAGTGAAAAGTGCTGATCATTTTACGATTAGGTATGTGTTTAAATCGACAAAAAGGTACCGTACAAAGCGATTTAAAGATTTTACGATGAAAACATATCTGTAATATAAAGCGCCCTGTACGGTCAAAATTTAAGGTAAATAGACCAATTGGTAAAATTATGGACTAAAAACATGAGAATATTAAAAGACCTGTTCTTAAAAAAGCGTAAACAACCAATGCAAAAAGAGTTTGTTGCAACAGCTGTTGGTTATGTTCCTTGGGGGGACGGAGCAGAGGAGTATTTTTACAACCTCTACGAATATGAAGACGGAACAAGAGAGTGTGAAAAGTTTGATGGCGGCCAGTATTATACCACACCAGAAAATGCAGATTTTAGTACCAAAGCGCAGGTGAAAGCATGGGTTTACGGTGGTGCTATTCCGAAAAGCATTCTGAATTACGAACCTCTTATAGACGAGATCAATAAAGAGATCAAAAAATTATCGAAAACCGCAGGAAATAAATATGTTTACAGATAAACAGCTAAGAGCCTTGTTTGGCATTATAACTTTTATATTTTTATGTTTTTTAGGAATTAAAAAAAATCCCTACTTTATTCAAAGTATTTTGATATTTGCATCTTTTGGTTTGATAATAGTAACAAATATTTTTGTAATTTTATGCAATTCTAATATTCCTTTTGAGTTGCAGAACAATCCAAAATATAAAGATGATGATACAATGGGTTGGGTGAAACTAACACGTGATTTACAACAGTATTTGCACAGACTCTTAAAACTAATAAGTTTAGCGCTTATCGTTTTAATTTTTCCAAATAGTTATAAAGAAAGTGTTTTTTTACCTGTCATCTCTAAGTACGTGAAGTACAAGCTTTCTTTTTCATTGGATATTGTACTTTGGTACTCAAATATTGCTCTTTGGTATTCCTTTTTAGTTTGTGTATTGTTTCTTATGTTACATACACGCAGTTTAATAAACATATCTATTTACACACTACAGTGCTCAGTTAAAAAGCCATAGTAAAATTTCCGATTTTATAAAACTGTTCAGATTACGTTGTCTCTTCTCAACGTTCGATAAAATCAACAAGAGCATAAAAAACTATCGTGGGCTGCTTGATTTTAAAGAACATGACCTCTAGGTGTGAAGAAAGATGGGCTAAGTCTTTCTAAAGATGCCCTACTTGCTCTAGAGGTGAAATATGTGGGATTGGGCTGTTATGCCGAGCTTGCCACAAATCATGCTTTTGTTGCAATTTAAGCCAGAATTCCGCATCATTTAAACCCGCTTTTTCTAACCGTAAAGCTAAGTTAATACTAATCGCCGCATGGCAGTTTAAGACGCGGGATAAAGTTAAACGTGCAACGCCAAGACGATTTGCAGCTTCTGTTACTGTTAACCCTAATTCATCAAGCAATTCTTCTTTCAAAATGCCGCCAGGGTGTGGAGGATTGTACATCATAATAACACCTCAAAACTCAATGGTAATCTTGATAATCAACCAGTTCAACGTCTGTCCCAATGAAACGAAAGGTAACACGCCAATTTCCATTGACACGCATTGACCAGTAACCTTTTAAATCGCCCGTAAGCGCATGTAGACGATACGATTTAAGAGTAACTTGTTCAGGCGCGGATATTGTATCTAAAATTACTAAAATGTTTGCTAATTTTTTAGCATGCGCGGGTTGTATGCCTTTGCAGACTCCTCTTTCAAAGAATAATTTCAACCCTTTATGCTTAAAACTAACGATTGCCATATATACCCTCTTGATACTTGATACTATACACCATGCATTTATGTCAATTAATTATTTATCAAAGAGCATATTAAACATAATTTTATATGTTAATAATTAATAATATATCATTGAAATAATTGAAAAAATAATAAAATTACGCTAAGGTTTTTTACATATTTAAATACAAATTTAAGGTAAGAAAAAACATGCTAAACAAAGTGACATTAATAGGACGCTTTGGTGCTAATCCCGAAAGCAAAACAATGAATTCTAGAACAGAAATAGTCAATTTTAGTATAGCAACTTCTGAAAGCTATACGGATAAAAATACTCATCAAAAAGTAGAGAAAACGGAATGGCACTCTATTGTGGTTTTCAATCCACATTTGGCAAAAATTGCACTTCAATATCTCAACAAAGGTTCAAAAGTTTACGTAGAAGGAAAATTACAAACACGCAAATGGCAAGATAAAAATGGGCATGACCATTACACAACAGATATTGTCTTGCCACAATTCAAAGGCGAGTTGTATTTGCTTGATGTAAAGAAAGATCAATCTGCCCCTTCTTCCGTTACTTCTCAAAATTATGCTATCGCTTCAGGTGCTGCTGATCATAGTGCATCTCTTAATGACAGCATACCATTTTGATTGAAAAATAGAGCAAAGAGAAACATGTGGGCTCCCACAGATTAGGGGATGTATGAAAAAGAAAGATGCTTACATTTCACAAGTGAAAGTACGTCAAGATCCTGTTAATCAATTGGCAATTGAAATGCGTGCTAAACGCTTTGGTTTGACGATTGAAGAGGCTAAAAATCCGCTTGCTGGTACTTATGTTGGGCGGCTTTGTTTGCAAGGTGTGCTTACTCAAGACCAGTATGATGCTGCGCAAAAATATCTTGAAGTGAAAAATGACTATTTGTGTGCAAAAGGTTTACCAAGCGCTGTTTATGACGAAATACCATCATCTTCTGATGACAAAGCAAGAGAAAAATGGGTTGAATTTGCAACAGAACAGTTTTCTAATATGCAAGAGGTGATAAAAGAAACACAACATCTCTATAGACAGTATAATCTTTATGCAGCAATACAATATATTGTTGTCGAAGACAAAACATTACCACATCTTGTGAATTCATTGCGGGTCGCTCTTAACGCGCTTCATAAATATTTTGACAGAAAAACTAAATGGTAAATGTTTGTTATAATGTTTCAAAGGAAGTTGATTGCTCTTCTGATATTTCGGCTATAAATACTGCGTGAGAAAAGCTAAATAATATATATACGAATAGCTCAAAGAATGCGATATAGAATACAATACCCATAGAGAGGTTTTCGCGAAACTGAATCCAGAGAAGCATTGTTTGTAGTAAAAATGAAACAGGTAGCGCTTGTATTCTATATTGGATTGGTGCCATACAGACTGTAAGGGGAAGAGTAAGCATTAAAATAATTGTCCCTAACAAATAAGGGGCAAAAGAGCGGGGGAAAAACGTAGCAATGATGTACCCTGTAGAAAACATAATTATAAAGGTAACCACTGCTGTGAAATAGGAGAGTGCCATAAGGCGTAAGAATAAAAATAAGCTGCGTTTAGCAAAACGAAAGTAATAATTTATCGTTTTTTCTCCGTTTTTTTTCTTAATCGCTTTATGTTCTCTAAATCTTTCTCGTTTCTCAATTATTTCGTTCCATTTGCTTTTATCCTTTGTAAAAGCATAATCGATAGTTTCTAACGTTGGCAGTATTATTGTTAATAGTATTTTTCCTACTAAATTTAAGAACTCTTTTAGAGTTTCAAGTATGCCCCCTAGAAATAATCCAATGCCGTAAATTACTAATATAATAATATCAATTAATATTGGGATTATTAAGATAAGGATTACAATTCCTATAATAAACCACATTTTCTCCCCCGCTTTTTATTAGTTTCTAGTCATATAATTGATTCGTTTAGAAGATACAATTGTGAGTGGTTGGTTGTTAAAGACAGTAGATTTAGGTGAAAAAAATAAAAAACACACAATATCGTGATTTTTTTGTTGACAGGATATGAAAAATAGTGTTTTATGGCGTTGCTGTACTAGTCGAATTGCGTCTAGAATTACGGTAAAGGTATAACCTTTCTTATAAGTTTATCTGATTGTTCAGAGCCCTGCTTTTGCGGGGTTTTTTTATTGTCTTGTTTACAAAAAGAAACACACATGAAAACCACTGAAAAACTTGCAAAAAGAACGCCCCCAAAGGCAGGTCAAGGGCGGGTAAAAGGTGTGCCAAATAAAACGACACGTATTTTGAAAGAAGCAGTGCTTAAGGCAGCAGAGCGCGCTGGTAAGAAATATGGTGATGATGGTTTGGTCTCTTATCTAGAAAAACAGGCAATCAAATGCCCCGCTGCTTATTTGGCATTGTTGGGGAAGATTTTGCCTCTTCAAGTGACAGGGGAAGATGGGGGAGCCATTAAGATGATAACGCGTGTGGAAATCGCGCCTTTAGTTCATGACAACACGACAGATTAAGATTGTACCAAAACTTATCCCTATTTTTGATGGGGATGCTTTGGTACGAGCGGCGTGGGGTGGACGAGGGTCTGGAAAGACAAGATCATTTGCATTGATGGCTGCTTTAAAAGGCTATCAATTTGGTAGGAGAGGGATATCGGGGACTATTCTTTGTGCACGTCAGTTTCAGAATTCTTTGGCAGAAAGTTCATTGGAGGAGATTAAGCGCGCCATTGAAGCGCACGAC
>NZ_JBHIPG010000007.1:0-179106 GCF_042195905.1 Bartonella sp. AP331QHHD | reverse complement strand
CCCCTTAAAAACTCTTTGAAAAAAATAAATTGGTACAAAACCTAGTGGCAAAATATACAAAACCTGCTGGCAAGCTACAGTGGCAAAATATACAAAAACCGCTGGCAAGCTACACTATAACTCCATACAAGAACGAATAAATACAAAATTCAATGGAGCGGGCGATGGGATTCGAACCCACGACCCCAACCTTGGCAAGGTTGTGCTCTACCCCTGAGCTACACCCGCTTACCGATTCGATATATGTCTTGCCTGTATGGCGTAGGCTTCTACGAATTGCAACAAAAAAATATCATTTTAGTTTGATTTATTTTGTCCATGTTTCGATAAAATGAAATAAAGATTGATTTTAGAAAATTCTTCAGTAATAAATTATTCCTTTTTTAATTTTTGCATGGAGAGGGGTGGAATATAATGTTGAAGAGAATAAATATATTAGGGATTATCATTGCAACTGTTTTTATGATGAACAGTGTTGCAAAGGCCGATGACCAAGTTAAACACGTTAAAGTTGCAATAACGCAAATTATGGTCCATCCTGCTGCGGATGCTGTTCGTAAAGGTGTGGAAGATGTGCTTGCAGCAAATGGTTATAAGCAAGGTGAAAATTTTCAACTTACCTTTTTATCAGCGCAGGGTAATATTTCAACAGCAACGCAAATTGCACGTAAATTTGTTGGTGATAAACCCGATGTTATTGTAGCAATTACCACGCCTTCAGCACAAACGATGTTTGCGGCAACAAAAACAATTCCTATCGTCTTTGCAGCGATTTCTGATCCTATCGGAGCTAAAATAGTTTCTTCGCTTACCAAACCTGGCGGTAATGTAACAGGGAGTTCGGATCGTATAGATGTTGCAGAAAGTGTTAGACTTTTACAAGAAGTAAAACCAGATTTGAAAAAAATTGGTTATCTTTATAATGCTTCTGAGGCAAATTCTGTTTCGACACTTAAAACGTTAAAGGATGTAGCAAAAAAAGCTGGAATTGAAATTATTCCCTCATCGGCACCAAAGCCTTCAGATGTTCAGGCAGCAACACGCGCTTTAATCGGTAAGGTCGATATTATTTTTGTTCCTGCTGATAATACGATTTTATCTGTTTTAGAAGGTGCAATAAAGGTCTCAGAGGAAGCCAATATGCCTGTATTTACTGTTGATGCTAATACTATCGGGCGTGGGCCTTTTATGACGCAAGGTGTGAATTTCTATGATGTAGGGGTTGATGCTGGGAAATTGGTTGTGCGTATTCTAAAGGGTGAAAAGCCTGGTGATATTGATGTTGTGCAGGCGGCTAATAATGACATTCGAATTGATTTGAAAGCAGCCCAAAAAGCAGGGATTATTATTCCGCAGGCAGTTATTGATCGTGCAACAAAAGTGATTCAATAACTTTTATTGATAGAGTGTTGATACAATAAAAATACGTTAAGTTTTCATGGGGATTGTCTTTACATGAATATATTTGCGTTTTCTGGTGCTGTGGAATTAGGCCTTATTTATGCGTTTGTTGCTATAGGGGTTTATCTTTCATTTCGGGTTTTAGATTTTCCTGATTTAACGGTTGATGGATCGTTTCTTCTTGGATCCTGTGTCTGTGGTGTTTTGATTCTCTTGGGTTTCAATGCATGGACAGCTATGGCATGCGCTTTTTGTGCAGGTATGGTGGCTGGTTTATTAACAGCTATGTTGAATTTGCGTTTTGGCATTTTGAATCTTTTAGCTTCTATTTTAACAATGTCGGCACTTTATACGGTTAATCTTCGTATTATGGGAATTATGGGAGGGTCTAATGTTAATTTAGCTCTTGCTGATACGGCGTTAACGCCCTTTTATAATCTGTTTGGTTTGTCTGATATTTTTGTGCGTCCTCTTTTCGTTGGTATTGTGTTGCTCGTTATGGCGTTTTTGATTTGGCGCTTTTTGGAAAGTGAAATTGGTCTTGCTATGCGTGCAATGGGCGCTAATCCACGCATGGCGACGGCGCAAGGTGTCCATACATCAGCATTGATATATTTTGGAATGGGGCTTTCCAATGCGTGTGTGGCACTTGGTGGTTCTCTTTATATTCAAACTGCGATTGCAACAGATATTACCGGTGGAATTGGAACAATTGTTTTTGGATTGGCAGCCGTGATTATCGGTGAAACTCTCTTTCGTACGCGCAATATTTTTTGGATTATAATCAGCTGTATTGTAGGGTCTGTGCTTTATCGTGTGGCGGTGCAATTTGCATTTGAAGCAAATGGCATTGGTATTGATACGTCGACAGATCTTCAGTTGATTACTTCACTGTTGGTTATTTTAACCCTTATTGTGCCACGCTATTGGAGGAGGCATAAACGTGATTGAGTTTTTTCATGTTGGGGTCACATTTAAACCGCAAACACCTTTGGAAAAACAGGCTTTAATTGATATTAACCTGAAAATTGATCAGGGTAGTTTTGTTACGGTTATTGGTTCAAATGGTGCTGGTAAATCAACTTTGCTCAGTGTTTTAGCGGGTGCAACGCTTCCTTCAACAGGGAAAGTGGTTATCAATGGACAAAATGTTTCTAGGCAATCAGTCAGTGAACGCGCTGGAAAAATTGCTTGTGTTTTTCAAGATTCGTTAGAGGGAAGTTGTGGTTCTTTAACAATTGAAGAAAATTTGGCTCTTGCTGCTCTTCGAGGAAGTCGTCGTGGTTTGCGTGCGGCGTTAAATTATGAGAAACGGCAATTTTTTCGAGAGAAAATTGCTCAATTAGGCATTGGTCTTGAAGCGTATATTCATAATCCTATGGATAGTTTATCAGGTGGGCAACGCCAAGCAGTTTGTCTTGTGATGGCAACGTTAGCACATGCGGATGTTTTATTGCTTGATGAACATACCTCAGCACTTGATCCTGGAATGGCTGATTTTGTGATGCGGTTGACTGAAAAAATCGTTGAAGAGAAAAAATTAACGACTATCATGGTGACTCATTCTATGCGTCAGGCTCTTGATTATGGCGATCGCACCTTGATGTTGCATGGTGGAAAAGTGATTTTGGATGTCTGTCATGAAGAGCGTAAGGGCTTGAATGTCAATGATTTAATTGGCATGTTTCAGAAAGTTCGCGGGGAAGTTCTTGATGATGATGAACTGTTAATGGATTAATAGTGTGGCTCAGAAAAAAGCACATGAAGTTGATCAGTTTCTAATGCGTTTTTCACGTGCTTTTCCTATTGTTCTCATTTATGGGCCAGATCGTGGTCTTATTTGTGAGCGTGCACAATGTTTTGCAAAACTTACACGGGTAGCAATAGAAGATCCATTTTCGACAATTCGTTTGGATGCTGCTGAAATTGATAAAGATCCTGCACGTTTAGAAAACGAAGCGCGTACGTTATCTCTTTTTGGGGGAGATCGTTTGATATGGATCTCTAATGCTGCTAACCAAAAAGGTTTTCTTGCTGCTTTAAAACTTTTAATTGAGAAGCCACCAGAAGCTTGTTTTATTCTCATTGAGGCAGGGGATTTAAAAAAAGGAACAGGGTTGCGCAATGCTGTTGAAACGGCATCAAAAGCGATGGCTTTGCCCTGTTTTGCCGATGATATGCGTTCTCTTGACGGTTTGATTGATGAGGTTTTAGGACAGTTTAAGAAGACTCTTTCTTTAGATGCACGTAGATGGTTGCATGAATGTTTAGGGGCGGATCGCCTTGTATCACGAGGTGAATTAGAAAAGCTTTGTCTTTACGCTGCAAATGTTCATATTACTCTTGAAGATGTGAAAGCTGTTGTAAGCGATGTCAGTGCTCTTTCTCAAGATGAAGTCATTGATGCTCTTTTATTGGGCGATATATCAGGCTTTGAAGCGCATTTTAACCGACATGCAGCAGTGCAGGGGGCACTTTTTTTAATTTTGAGTACAGCTCAAAGGCATTTTCAGCAATTACAGCTATTGCGTTATCAGGTAGAGGTTGAAGGAAATTCACCTTTTACGGTGGTTTCTCAGGCACGCCCTCCCATTTTTTTTCAACGGAAAAAGATCGTTGAACAAGCTTTAAAATATTGGAAGTTAGAACAAATTTCTTATGCAATGGAAAGAATTCAGAGTGCTGTTTTAGACAGTCGTAAAAATCCACTTTTGGGCGAAGCTATCATTCGTCAAGTTTTGTTAGGGCTTACAATTATTGCACGACGCCAGATGGCAGCTTAACAGCCTAGAAATATAATGATTTTTTATTTTTGGTATACCACAGAGGTATTTTCAGTAATTAAAACTGTTATGCTATCAAGTAGAGGTTGATGGAACTTGTATTTTTGAGGATGCATTTTAGGAGCTTGAAAGCTTGATAGAAATTTTTCTTCAAAAGAAATAGTTTATTTTCAAAAGGCCATTTTGAAACAGTTTTATTATTTTGTTGTATCGTAAAATACTGTTTTTAGGGTAGTGATACGAGGCCCATATCAAATTTTATGTGTTCGATGTTTTTTTGTGTGGGTATTTGGTGAATATTAGGTTGGTTCATAGAGTCTTAATGGAGTAACACCCCCATGTAAAACAGAGTATCTCAAACAACAGAAGACACTTGTATGGTAGATTCATACGCTTTCTTAGAAATATTTTTCAATGCGCGTCATATCTATTTCGCGGCGGTGTTTATGAATGGTGTAGAAGTAAAGTTCCTTGTGAAGAATATAAAACCCATAGAGCAACTCTATCTTTATGCTTAATAAAAGCGCAAGTCGACACTCATTATATACTTTGCTAGCCTCTAATGTTACTACAGTTTTTAGCATTAGAGAGCGTTTTTCATCATTTTTTCTCACATGTCTTCTTGTGACGTGTAGCCAAGAGATTTTAATTGATAAGAGGGTTTGTGATGGAAGAATTTTACAGTATTCGAAGTTATGATTCAAATTGAAAAAAAGTATTATTTTTATAAATCAATGTATTATAGATTAATTGAATCATTTACAATAGTGAGCCAGAGGAATCTTTTAGACAAGAAAATGAATTGTTTGCAGATCGGTATGAATTAAGAATCTTCATGGGATGAGAAGAAAGTCAAAATAGATTATGATGAAAACCACAGCACCTATGGGGAAACTTTTATGTTTGATACAGAGATGATTATCTTAGCAATGAATGTGTCTCATAAACAGAGCTAGTCATTGTTTATTATTAATAATTTATTATTTTTCATATTAAATCAATCAGAACAATGTCTTTTGCACGTCATAAGTGGGGGGCGTGTAGATAAAAACTGTACAAGAAAGCACTAAAAATGCCTCTTATGAATGCTCTCAAATTCCAAGGTTTTTTGCAACATTGGGGGTAGGAAAATATAATGATAGTGTTTTATTTAAGTGTGAAGAGGGTCGTGCTTAATAGATTTATAGTTATAACATTTACGAACACTGTCGTGAGATAGGCTAGGGAGCGAGATGTCTTTTAAAACAAACCCATGAATTTGTAATCCAAATTTATTCTGTTGAGGGCGTTCTGTTTTACGTGAGGGGTGTGATTCCATTAAAGGGATATTCGGTGTTTTTTTATCAAACTTTTTCTTTATTGAGAGGGCGTGTTTTTCTCATATTTATTTGATTTACGGTATCCGGAATCGGGAGAGGAAAATGTTTTTAATGGTATCTTTTGGTATGCGTTGTTTTACGGTGTTTTCAATATTCGCGAAACTTATGTTGATGTTGTAGGTGGAGGCGCAATACGTTTTATATAGGTCTAATGTACAAATTAATGAACGTATCGGGATAATTGGAGAAGAGTTAGTATCTGCTTACGCTTTTGATGTGTTTTTTTGTGAGTAAATTAGTAAGATAAAGTAAACTGATGGGATTTTATGTAGAGTCGTTGTTATCCTAATTGAGAGTGCATTTTATTTTGTTTCGGTGATGCGCTTTGATCAGTAATTAAGAGGGAGTTTTAGAGCGTGATGTTAGATTTCTCGTCATTTATTTTTTATGTGTTTTCTAGGTAAAGTGATCTGTTGTCAGCTTGCGCAGGTGATAATTGGTAAACTGCGTTATTCTTTATTCCCTAGTTGTCATTTTTTAATGTTTTACGCATAACTCTTGAACAAACAAACAAGAAAATTGTGATTTTACAATTAGTCTTTATTGCCATTTGCAAAGAATCTTTGAAGGTGAAAGATGCTCCATACTCAGTTTGAAAAAATAGCACTCATTGGGATCGGTCTGATTGGGTCTTCTTTAGCAAGAGTGATTAAAAAGAAAAATCTTGCGGCTCAGATTTCTATTGCAACACGTCGTCCAGAAACCCTGAAAAGAGCGCGAGAATTGGAGCTTGGGGACTTTTATACGACAGATAATGCAAAAGCTGTTGAAGGAGCAGATTTGGTTATTCTTTCTGTTCCTGTTGGGGCTAGTGCAGAAGTGGCAAAAACCATTCGTGATCATTTAAAACTTGGAGCGATTGTGAGTGATGTTGGTTCTACGAAAGCGTTGGTTATTGCGGAAATGGCACCTTTATTGCCAAAAACGGTTCATTTTATTCCAGGGCATCCAATTGCTGGAACGGAATATTCAGGACCGGATGCTGGTTTTGCTGATTTATTTATGAATCGTTGGTGTATTTTAACGCCTTTTGCGGATAGCGATGCTGCTGCTGTCGCACAATTAACAGCGTTTTGGGAAGCTTGTGGTGCGCGTGTCGAAAAGATGGAACCTAAGCATCATGATCTTGTTTTGGCTATTGTTTCACATTTACCCCATTTGATTGCGTATAATACTGTTGGGACAGCGAGTGATTTAGAAAAAGTAACAAATTCGGAAGTGATTGCTTATTCCGCTTCCGGTTTTCGTGATTTTACGCGTTTAGCATCTTCTGATCCCGTTATGTGGCGAGATATTTGTTTGCATAATAAGGATGCTATTTTAGAAATGTTGAGCCGTTTTAGTGAGGGGCTTGCTTTTTTAGAACGGGCAATTCATTTAGGAGATGGTGAGACACTGTTTAACTTTTTTACACGTACGCGTGCTGTACGCCGCAATATTATTGATGCTGGACAGGAAATTGATGCTCCTGATTTTGGGCGTCAGAATGTTTCTAAAAAAGGGTGAGTAAAAACAAGAGGTTTTTGTTGAATTTCGTTGGTTTTTTCTAAAAACCGATAAGAAGTTTTTTCTCTACTCAGTCATAGATTGCAATAAAAAAGAGTGGCGATTGCTCCGATATAGATAACCATGACTTCAAAAGGTTTTATGTGTGCACGATCATCTTGCTTAGTTCTCTATAGGGCATATGATGTACAGAAGAGGTTACTGATCTGTAGAAGTAACAAAAAAATGAGGTCGTTGTAGAACTTCATAGAGTGGGTTATTGTTTTTGTTTTGGTATAAAGTCGGGCTTGACCGTATTGATTATTGACCGTTATATTGCAACATTGCAAAATGTTTATTTGCAGAGTTTTGATGATTTTTATAAAACTTGAAATAGACTGAGGAAGAGTTTTACCAGAAAGTATTGAGTTTTGTTAAAAAATATCTTTTGGTATAGCTATCGTATTTTGTGTGACGCAGTAAGTCATTATTGGCGTGATAATGGGAGTGCTTTTGCAAGCCATGTTGCGCTATCGGGGCTTTTAGCATTTTTCCCTTTTTTTATTTTTGGAACATCTTTTGCTCGTTTTCTAGGTGCTTTTACTTATACACCGCAAAAAATTAAAGCATTGGTGCAGTTATTGCCTGATGTTATTGCAGAGCCTTTATCTCAGGAAATTGTTAATGTTTTAACCATTCATCGAGGAGGTGTGTTGACGCTTTCTGTCATTGGAGCGGCTTATTTTGCTTCTAATGGGATAGAGGCTTTGCGTACGGCTTTAAATAAAGCTTACCGTGTTACTGATCGACGGAGTTTGTTATTTTGTCGTTTTCAAAGTCTGTTTTTTGTAATCCTTGGAGCTGTTGGTCTTGTTGTGATTAGTTTTTTATTGATTCTGGCGCCTTTGTTGATCAAAATTATGCAAAATCATTCTTTTTTTATGACTGAATATATTGCTGTTATTCGTGTATGGCGTTATACAGTTGCAATCGTTATTTTGTTTATCAGTCTTTTGATTGTTCATAAATGGCTTCCAGCAGGGCGGCGGAAAATTATAGATATTTTACCAGGAATAGTGGTGACAATGTTTATATGGTTTATGGCTTCTATCGCTTTTGCGCAATATTTAACGATGTTTGATTATATTTCTACCTATGCAGGGTTGGCATCTATTATGGTTGCTATTATTTTTCTGTACATATTGAGTGCAATTTTTATTTTGGGAGGAGAAATAAACGCGGCGATAATGTTTTATCGCAAGGATTTGCAACATTCAGATAAATGAAAGAGCTTATTATTGCTTGAAAGCCAAGGTATGATTATCCCAATAAAGCCTGCTATCACTTTGTTGATTGATGCAGATGCTTGTCCTGTAAAAGATGAAGTTTATCGTGTGATGAATCGTTATCAGCTTAAGACATTTGTTGTGGCAAATCGTTCTTTGTCCCTTCCAGATGAAGCACTCATTGAAAGAGTGGTCGTTGCTGGTGAATTCAATGGTGCTGATGATTGGATCGTAGAACATGTGCATGAGGCAAGTATCGTTATTACCAGTGATATTCCTTTAGCAGCGCGGGTTGTGCAAGCTGGGGGTTTTTGTCTTTCGCCAACGGGGCGTATTTTTGATGTAAATTCAATTGGTCAGGCTTTGGCGATGCGCAATTTGATGGAAGATTTGCGTGGACAGGGCAGTATAATAGGTGGTCCCCGTCCTTTTTCTCGTAAAGACCGTTCTGCTTTTTTGTCAGCACTGGATCTTGTTATACAACGTTTAAAAAGACGCGGTTATTAAAGTTATAGGGCTTCTTTAATGACTGCTTTTATAAGTGCTTTGGCATCGTCATTGGCCCATGGAGCTGCACCATTGAAGGAAGCAATGAGATATCCCTCTTTATCAATGAGCAATGTAATGGGGAGTCCTAAAGCGAGCCCCTGTTTTCTAACATTGTTGAAAATATCCATTGTTTCATCGCGATAGTAAAGCAAATTATCTGAATGAATATTCTGTAAAAATTGCTGAATTTTTTCAGGAGAAGCAGTTTTATCGATATTTATAGCTATGACATCAAAGTTTTCTCCACCTAATTCACGTTTTAATTGCGCAAGTTCAGGCATTTCTGTGCGGCAAGGTGCACACCAAATAGCCCATAGATTGACCAGCATTGGTTTTCCGATAAATTCGCTGAGTGTGTGCTCTTTTCCTAGAATATCCTTGAAAGAGAGTTTATTCATATCTGAGGGCGTATCAGCAAATCGTATGTGGCTAAAAAAGCCTTTTGCTGCTTTTCGTATCGCCATCATTTTTTCTGCTCGTGCTTTATCAGTATTTATTTCTTGTGCTTGTGCTGCTGAAATGAAATTGAAAAGAAAAAACTCTCTTTTGGTATCGTAGTTTATGGTTGCGTATAAACTCAATGCAATGATAAAGAATGCAAGGGAAAGTTGCCTTTTTTTATTGTTTTTTTTGCTGATGAAAATTTGAAAAATCATAATTTTGTCCTTTGGATGGGTGTTTTCAGAATATGACAGATGAGAAGTTAAAGAACCAAATGTGGGGTGGTCGGTTTGCGGCAGGCCCTGCTGCAATTATGGAAGAAATTAATGCTTCTATTGATTTTGATCAAAAACTTTATCGACAAGATATTGAAGGTTCTCTTTCTCATGCAGCTATGTTAGCGCAAACGAAAATCATTTCACAATCAGATTATGAAAAAATTGTTCATGGTTTGAAACTTATTCGCCAAGAAATTGAAGACGGTAAATTTGTTTTTTCACGAAAGCTTGAAGATATTCATATGAATATTGAAGCGCGGCTGAGCGAATTGATAGGTCCTGTAGCTGGGCGTTTGCATACGGCGCGTTCACGCAATGATCAAGTTGCTGTTGATTTTCGCTTGTGGGTACGTGAAGCAACGCAAAAGATAGCACAAGCTTTAAAAGGATTGATAGAGCAATTACTTATTCGCGCAGAACAACATGTTGATACCTTTATGCCAGGCTTTACGCATTTACAATTGGCTCAACCCGTAACATTGAGTCATTATATGATGGCTTATGTTGAAATGTTTGGTCGAGATTTATCGCGGATGCGTGATGCTCTTGAGCGAATGAATGAATCGCCTTTAGGGGCGGCTGCTTTAGCGGGGACAGGCTTTCCAATTGACCGTTTTATGACAGCAAAAGCGCTAGGCTTTCGCGAACCTACACGCAATTCAATTGATAGTGTTTCAGATCGTGACTTTGCATTGGAATTTTTAAGCGCTGGCGCTCTTTGTGCAACACATCTTTCACGTTTAGCAGAAGAAATAATTCTTTGGTCAAGTGAACAGTTTTGTTTTATTCATTTATCAGATGCTTTTTCAACAGGGTCTTCCATTATGCCACAAAAGAGAAATCCTGATGCGGCAGAGTTAGTACGAGCGAAAGCAGGTCGATTGAATGGTGCACTTATGGGATTGTTAACGGTGATGAAAGGATTACCGCTTGCTTATTCAAAGGATATGCAAGAAGATAAGGAATATGTGTTTGATGGGGCTTTGAGTTTGGAATTATCACTAGCAGCAATGACAGGGATGATTGCTGATTTGAAAGTGAATAAAAAAGCCATGAAACAAGCAGCGGATTTAGGGTATGCAACAGCTACAGATTTTGCGGATTGGCTTGTACGCAATTTAGGGATTCCTTTTCGCGAAGCACATCACATCACAGGGTGTGCTGTGGCATTGGCAGAAAAAAAACAGTGTCGCCTTCATGATTTATCATTAGATGAACTTCAAGCAATTTGTCCTGATATCAATGCGACACTTTTTGATGTTTTGACCGTTGAAAAATCTGTTGAAAGTCGTAAAAGCTTTGGGGGAACAGCGCCTTCAGAGGTTCTTCGGCAAATTGCGTATTGGAAAAAGCGTCTCGTGAGCGCTTGAGTGATTGTATTTTAAAGGTAACAAAGAGATCGAGATGAGGAAAGAGGACAGATGAAAATTATATTAAAGGGGTTGATAATTGTCCTTTTTGGGGGCTTGGGTATCGTTGGGTGTGGGCGTAAAGGGTCATTAGAGTTACCTCCTTCAACAGGAGTGAATTCTTCACAAGGAACTTTTGTTTCTCAAGGTAAAACAGATAAACCTTTTATTCTTGATCGGTTAATACAATAGGAATTTTTATGCGTTTTTTTTCTTATCATCAGGGTGTGCTTCACGCTGAAGGTCTTTCTCTTTTGGAACTTGCGCGAGAAGTTGAAACACCTTTTTATTGTTATTCAGCTAGCGCAATCGTTGCACATTTTAAAGATTATCAGAATGCATTTCATGATATGCCGAGTTTAATTGCTTATGCGGTTAAAGCGAATTCCAATCAAGCAGTTTTACAACTTTTAGCTAACAATGGAGCGGGAGCTGATGTGGTCTCAGAAGGGGAATTACGGCGTGCACTTGCTGTTGGTATTCCTGCGCAGAATATTGTTTATTCTGGTGTTGGTAAAACAGTGAGAGAAATAGATTTTGCTCTTGCACAAGATATTTATTGTTTTAACGTTGAATCAGAGCCAGAACTTGAACAATTATCGGCGCGGGCTGCTGCGCTTTCAAAAACGGCTCGTATTTCTTTACGCATTAATCCTGATGTGGATGCTAAGACTCACAAGAAAATTACAACAGGTAAGTCTGAGAATAAATTTGGTATTCCACTGTCTTTGGCGGGTGATGTATATAAAAAAGCAGCTCAATTGCCTGGTCTTCATGTGTGTGGTGTTGATCTCCATATTGGCAGTCAAATTTGTGATTTAAAACCGTTTGAAGATGCATTTGTTATTGTTGCAGATTTTGTGCGTCAATTATGGAATAATGGTTATGCGATAACCCATATCGATATTGGGGGCGGGCTTGGTATTCCTTATGGTTATGAGAAGCATCCAGTACCTTCTCCTTTTGAGTATGCAGCACTGGTAAAGAAACATATTGCGCCTTTAGGGATCAATATTATCCTAGAACCTGGGCGTAGTATTGTTGGTGAAGCCGGTGTGTTGGTGACATCGGTTGTGTATTTTAAAAAGGGGGAAGGACGAAATTTTGTTATTGTTGATGCGGCGATGAATGATTTCATGCGTCCAACGCTTTATGATGCGTGGCAAAATGTAATGCCAGTGAAAAAAACACCAATAGATGCCCCTCTGATTAATGCTGATATTGTCGGTCCTATTTGTGAAACTGGTGATTATTTAGGTTTGGAACGTTCTTTACCAGTGTTAAAAGCGGGTGATGTTTTGATGTTAACAGGAGCAGGGGCTTATGGCGCAGTGATGGCAAGCACTTATAATAGTCGACTTTTGGTGCCGGAAGTTCTGGTTCAGGATACGCGTTATGCAGTCATTCGTCCACGCCTTGATTATGCACAATTGATAGGCTGTGATCATATTCCAGATTGGATTGAGCCCAAATTAGATTGAGCATTATTAAATATTTTGGGTCTTATTTTTACTAAACTTTGATGAAACAATTTATTTTCTAGAAATTGTTTTGTATGGGGTTTATGATCTTAATGCACCACGATAAAAGGGGATAAATGCTTGTTTATGAAAAATAAAAACATCAAAGGTTTTGCAATGAAGCTTTTGTGTGTGCGCATTTTGATGTGGGGGATCCTTTCATTTGAACGGATGTGGGTACGGTTGTTGCCATTTTTCCTCGTTCTTAGTCTCTTTTGTTCGTTTAGCTGGTTGGGACTTTTTGGTATTTTGGGCTATTGGTCACATTTGCTCTTACTTGGGGTTATACTTATTTGTGCTGGGGCGAGTTTATTTTTTCTTATTCGTTTTCGGTTTCCCACAATGCGGGAAGTAAATTGCCGCCTTGAACGCGTCAATGATCTTAGACACCAGCCTTTGAATATTCAGACAGATCGTTTATGTTCTGAAAATGATGAAGATTTTAGTGCTGTTATTTGGCGTGAACATCAACGCCGAATGGCAAAGCAATTATACCATTTAAAAACTGGATTTATCTCTCTTAATAATGCGGATTATGATCCTTTGGCTTTGAGGGCTTTGTGTGCTCTTCTTTTTGTGTGCGCTTTTAGTTTTTCTTTTGGTTCACAAGGGGGGCGTTTGGCTGATGCCTTTGATTTTCGTCCTATCGTTGATGAAAAACTCATGCGGATTGATGCTTGGGTAACACCACCTGCTTATACCGGTGTGGCACCGATTTATTTGACAAAAGATGAGAAAACACAACTAGAAATCCCTGAAGGGAGTAATGTTGTTGTGCGTGTTGTCAATGGGGCTGGCATTACAGTAAAAGCAAAGTCTGTAGAAGATGGGAGGGAAGTTTCGTTTTCAGAGAAAACGGAACAAACAGCTTTGAATGATCCAATTGTTCATTTTGAAACACATTTAAAGCATCCAATAAATTTATTTGTATCATCACGTCGTAAAAAACAGCAATGGCATTTGCAGATAATTAAGGACACGCGTCCAACAATTCATTGGTTGGAAAAACCAGGGAGGATTTTAACGGGATCATTGGAGTTACGATATGTGGTGGATGATGATTATGGTGTGACAAAGGCTTTTGTTGAAATAGAGCCTTTTCTTCCTCAGAATAAAAGTGCTTCTTCTCTTTATAATGCTCCGGAAATAGAACTTCTTCTTCCGCGTGGTGGAAAGGGGAAAATGCGAATGGTGCAGGATATATCAGCGCATCCATGGGCAGGTTCGCAAGTCAAAATTACTTTGGTGGCAGAAGATGGTGCGGGGCAGAAAGGGCGTAGCAAAACTTTTGTTATGATATTACCACAGCGTGTTTTTTCGAATCCTGTTGCACGCGCAGTGGTTGAATTGCGTCGTCTATTAGCTCTTGATGCTTCTGTGAAAGAGCGTGTATTGGATATGCTTTCTGCTTTGCTTGTGCGTCCAGAAAAGGGGTTGCAAAATGCATCGCATTTTATTGTTCTACAAAGTGCGTGGACAAGACTTTCTTTAGCACAAACAGACGAGGATTTGCGCGATGTGGTGGATTATTTATGGCAAATTGCTTTGGGTATTGAAGATAATCAGCTTGAATCCGTGCAAAAAAAGTTAAAACAAGCACAAGCTGCTTTACGTGATGCATTGCGTTACGGTGCTTCAGCGGCAGAAATTGAACGGCTTATGGCAGATTTACGTCAAGCTATGGATGAGTATATTCGTGCTTTGGCTGAAAAAGCACCGGATAGTCAAGTTTCTAAAAATTCTAAAAGCTCAAAAAGTCCTAATCTTTCTGAATCTACATTACAAGAAAAGCTAAATTTAATTGAGGAAATGGCTAAAACGGGCTCTTCTTTAGCAGCTGAACAACTCTTGGCGGAAGTTGAACAGACGCTTGATCATTTGCATGTGCAAAAAGGCAATCAAAATGAGGGAGAAAAAAGCCAATCTGCACAAATGAAAGAAAAGATGGACCAGCTTGGAGATTTAATGCGTCGTCAGCAAGAAATTCTCAATGAAACACATCAGTTAGAGATGGAACAAAAACGCGGAGAAAATGTACCGGAAACACAAAAAAAATCTTTAAAAAAACGTCAAGCTGAATTGCAATCTGAATTATCAACATTAGAAAAAGAATTATCAGAACAAGGATTTGAAACAGGGGGGGCGTTGAAAAGGGCAGAAGAAAAAATGAATTCTGCGGAAAATGCTCTTGATAATGGAAATCATCAGGTATCTATACAAAATCAGTCTGATGCTTTGGAATCTTTGAGGCAAGGTGCACAAAATGTTTTGAAAAAAATGCGCGAAACACTTAAAGAAACGGGAGATGATCAAAATGCTGATTTTGGTCCTAAAGATCCGTTAGGACGTCCACTTTCTTCAACAACAGATGAAGAACAAGAAGGCGAGGCACTACCACAAGAAAGTGATCAAATGCGTACGCGGCAGATTTTGGATGAAATTCGCAAACGTCTTGGTAAAGAGCATCTTTCAGAAGAAGAAAAAAACTATCTTGAAAGATTGCTTCATTTTAATTAACCAGTGTTGGCTTTTTTCTTAATTGATGTCAAAAACAGTATATGAAGAACCTCTATGGGGTTTATCTCCAAAAAAATGATTAAAGTGCTTGTAAGGCAATAATCATCCTATTGTACTGATTTTTTAATCATTTAAGTTTAAAATATGCAATATTGAAATGTTCGCTATTGCGGAAAAAAAGCAGAAGTCCATATAGGTTTGGTATATGAAAATCTGTAATGTTTGAAATTTGTTTCTACATGGTATGTTGAGTTGGATATCGTTACGCTGAAAGATTTTTATGCTTCTGCACTTGGACTGCGTGTACAAAAAACGCTGTGTGACCAATTGAATTTATGGTGGCCTGATCTTACGGATAAACGGATTATGGGATTGGGTTATGCACTTCCTTATCTTTCTACATTGCGTGAACGTGCCCAACAATGTTTTGCTTTTATGCCAGCTTCTCAGGGTGTTTCGCCTTGGCCTTGTTCTGAGCAAGTTGCTACAGCGCTTGTTTTTGAAGAAGATTTGCCGCTTCCGGATGCGTCAGTTGACTGTATTTTATTGGTACATGCATTAGAATATACAGAAAATTCATTTGAAACGTTGAATGAAATATGGCGTGTTTTAGCACCCAATGGCCACTTGATCGTTATTGTACCTAATCGCTCTGGCTTTTGGGCGCGCAATATTACTACGCCCTTTGGTTATGGCGAACCCTATAGTCGGCAACAAATTACTCGTTTGTTCGAAAAAACAAATTTTGTTTCTGGACCAATACAAGAAATTGTACACTATATGCCCTCTACGGGGTATTTTTCGCGGTTGCTCTCATTTTTTTACGAGCCATTTGCTCGCTATCTTTTGCCTTATTTTGGTGGACTCTTAATGTGTCAGGCACAAAAACGTGTTTATCAGGGTTTGCTCGTACAGCGTCGTCAGTCGCGACGTATTTTTATTCCTGCTTTATCACCACAGACAAGAAATATTTTAATTTATAAAGATAATTAATCATTTTGTCATTGTCATAAGAATCGCAAATATAGAGGCATTCTCTTATTTCAATTTTTTGCATTTACAATTAAAAAATATTCTTTTGTACATTAATATGTGGAATTGGTATGTGAATAAAAATCTCAAGTATCTATATACCGAACCATATTTCATGAATAGTGGAAACATTTTAAAAGAAAAAAATGCTGGTATCTTCGTAAACGTAAAAATAGCAGAGTCCAAGAGATCTTACATAATATGGTTTATGGTGGTTAAAAACTGTACAAGGAAGGATTACAATGCTTCTTATAAACCATCTCAAGTATCAAGGGCTCCTCTGCAACATAGAGATCTAACATAAGTGTGTGATGGTGCTGGCTTGTTCTTTTATAAGCATAAAGATGGTGATGCCCAGTGGCTTTATCGTTAGGATAAACATTTAGCGTTATATCATGAATTATATAACCTCTTAAGAGGAGATAAAGTCATAAAGAATGGAGGAAAACTATAAAGATAAAAAACATCTCTCAAGTTAGGTTAGTGAATGTGAGATAAAGCAGTGCGTGGAGCGGTTTTTCTGAAAAAAATAATCATAAATAGCACTCATCTAAAGATGATAGTTATGATCAAGAATGTTGCTAAAAGATATCACGATTATTTATATGCGAAACATATTAAAAACTTTAGAAAGAACAAAAGCATGTGAAACAGAAGTTACAAAGTATATCGTGAGGGTTGAAAGCATTTTTGTTTTTGGTTCTCATGTTGGAATATTTCGTTTTTTATTCATAATGTTATATATTTTGTCATAAGAGTAAGTTCTATGTAATAGCATTCGAATTATATGCGAAGGTTTTTTCATCTCGTTTCTGTTTTCATTTAGAATATTAAAATTATTTTTGAAACAGAAAATCTCGAATTAAAGATTTAAACGGTAACCATTTTGATCTGTTATGAGAATTTGCGCATTGGAGGGATCGTTTTCGATTTTTTGTCGCAAACGATAGATATGGGTTTCTAAAGTATGGGTGATAATATTTTCATTATATCCCCAAACTTGTTCTAACAATGTTTCACGGCTGACAATTTTATCATTGGCATGATAGAGACATTTAAGGATCGCTGCTTCTTTTTCTGTGAGACAGATTTTATTGTTGCATTGATCAAGAAGAAGTTTTTGTCTTAGTTTAAAAGTATAGGGACCAATATGAAAGGTTGCGTCTTCATTTTGTTCATATTGGCGCAACTGTGCTCGAATTCTCGCTAATAACACCGCAAAGCGAAAGGGTTTTGTTACATAATCATTGGCGCCTGTTTCAAGATCTAAAATATTATCACAGTCTGTATCATAATTTATTATCATGATAATGGGGGCACGAAATCCTTGGGTGCGTAATTGTTTAACGGCTTTGTAGCCATCAAGATCAGGAAGTTGAAATCCCAAAATAGTGAGATCAATATTTTCTTCTTGGATTATTCTCATTCCCGCTTCTGCTGTTTTTGCTTGGAAAATTTTAAACTCTTGATGCATTTGCAATTGTTCTACTAAAATAGGGCGTAGATCATCGTCTTCAACGATTAAAAGAGTATAGTGGTTCATGTTTTTCCTTATAGGCATGTTGATGCACTGATTGATATAGTTTCATGAAAAATAAGATTTCATGCAAGAAAAATTAAAAGAGGAAAATTAAAAAAGAGCGCTTCTAAAAAATAAACTTTTATAATTTCTAATGGTTGCTTGCTGAAAAGACGGTATTCCGTCTGCAGGGTATTTTACGTATTGGTTGGAAGCGTTTTTTTATGTTCTAGAACGTGTTTTAGCTATTGAGTGTCATCATCTTTACGCTTTATGGAGAAACAAGGTGTGGCACTATCATTCACTTTGCCAGCTCGTGGGTGTTGCGGACAGTCCTTGGCACTTGAGACGATTCATAGGAGGAATTTTTAGTCCTTTCTTTCACGGTTTTTTCCATATGGGACTTTCTCCGTTTAGAATGTGCAAGCAAATAGCCTTTGATTGATTCAATATAAACAGGTTGGGAATGAGAGAATCCTGCGGTATGAGGCGCACTCGTCCAACATGCAAAACAATGAACACGCAATATGATGCGTTTTTTAAGCGTGAAGAGAATTGTGCAACACCTAGCACATATGCACTGTTTAGGAGAATTTCACGATCATTTTTATTGTTTTTTATCCACGTTCAGTTTTGTTTTTTTGTTGCATTTGTGTGTGAAGGGGCTGTGTGTTATGTTCGTGGTGTTGCTTATTATAATTGTTGAGCAAGCTTTGCCTTTAGCAATGCCGAAAAGATGCATCATAAAGAGGTTTTTTGTGTAATTTGGAAGGAGACTGTATTGAGAAAGAGTGCAGGATAAAAAATGACAAAAAAAATATCATATTTATGCATTTAGCATGAGAATACCTCAACAGAAGGAGGTGTTGTGCTTATTCTTCTGCGCTATGAAGCATCTTTTTATATGAGTTAATGAATAAAAATTATTGTTTTAAGATAAAAGCATTTCCCTCTTAAGGTTGCCCATCAAACAGACTTCTTTCCATTCATCTTCTGTCACGGGTTGCACTGATAAGCGGCTGGCTTTGACCAGCACCATATTTGCTAGTTTGGGATTAGCTTTAATTTGTTTTAATGAAACAGGTGTTGGCATGTCACAAAGTGCACGGATGTCCACACATTCCCAGCGTGGATCAGAGCTTGTAGAATCAGGGTGTGCTTCAGCACATATTTCTACAATTCCTACAATTTCTAAACCTTTATTTGAATGATAAAAAAAACCTTTATCACCATATTTCATAGTGCGCATATTATTACGAGCTTGATAATTGCGTACACCATCCCATTGTTCGCCATCAGCTCCTTTTTTCTTTTGCATCTCCCATGACCATTTATGGGGTTCAGATTTAAAAAGCCAATAAGCCATGAGTTCTCCTTTTTCATAGACTGTTATGTATTTATCATACGGATTTTTATAAGTATTTTCGTAATATCCTTAACGATAATTTTAAAAATGGGGTAAAGAATTTCTTATTTCAAAATAACTTGTATATAGAAAAATGCGCTCCATTGATATTTTATGTTGTATAAAGGTATTTTGCTTATCTTGTAGCAGAAAAATATATCAGTGTATCGAAGTAATAGACTTAAAATTGCTCAGCCATGTGGAAGCTTAATCATCTTTTCAGCTGCTGTTTGAAATGTAGTTACTATAGGATCATTGGAGCATTGCGTTGGAGAGAATTTAGCAAGAAAATTGGTTCTAAAAAGCTTTAAAATTACAATGACAATGAAACGAATAAATGATCAAAGATGATGAGGTCAACGAATGGCATTCATATCTATGCTTTGTGGGATAGAGTGCGTCTTATTATGCTGTAAAATACCGTCATTTGAAGTGTAATGATATAAGGCAGTTTTTTGAAACATGAAGTTTTTAAGAATGTGTGGTGAATATTTAGGTTTACGTATCGATCTTTGGGTTAAGTGAATTGTGTGAGTGGGAAGCAGGTGGAATCTGCTCGATAGAGAATTCGGACTATCTATAGACCGGATTGAGTAGAAATCTTCGTTCTTTAATATGTGTGTAGGACGTCAATTTTATTATGCTTTTGTTCCACGGCGACCCATCCCAATCAAGGGGGGGGCTTTTTCATCTAATGGCCAGCGTGAGCGAGGGGCAATATCAAGAGGGCTTGTTTCTCCTCGTGCAAGCTTTTGTGCACCGGCAAAAGCAATCATTGCAGCATTATCGGTACACAAGGAAAGAGGAGGGGCTATAAATTCAAAACCATGTTGATGGGCAAGTTCTTGTAATGTAGAGCGAATGGCTTGGTTTGCGGCAACACCGCCTGCGACAACCAAAGCAGGAGAACGCTTTTCTTGATTATGAGAGAGAGGATATTGGTGGGCAAAGTGTTGTAGAGCGAGGTGAACGCGATCACGTACTGTATCGGTTACGGCGGCTTGAAAACTTGCGGCAATGTCAGCAATATCATTTTCTGTAAGAGGAGCTATGGCTGTTGCGGCTTGTCGAACAGCAGTTTTGAGTCCTGAAAAAGAAAAATCTAATCGTTTTTCACCTTTTAAAGGACGTGGAAGAGGGATGCGATTTTTATCACCAAATAAAGCTGCTTTTTCAAGTGCTGGTCCACCAGGATAAGGAAGACCTAAAAGTTTTGCTGTTTTATCAAAGGCTTCTCCTAATGCATCATCAATAGTGGTTCCTAAACGTTGGTAGTTGCCTACTCCATGAACAATGATTGTTTGTGTATGACCCCCTGAAACTAAAAGTAATAAATAAGGAAAGCTGACGTTGTGCGTTAACACAGCTGTTAAAGCATGTCCCTCTAAGTGATTTACCGCAATAAATGGTTTGCCAGTGGCAAGAGAGAGTGCTTTTGCGCTCATAACGCCTACCAACAATCCTCCTATCAAACCAGGTCCACTGGTGGCTGCAATGCCATCAATATCTTTTAATTTTGTGTTTGCTTCTGTTAGTGCTTGCAGAATTAAATGATCAAGAACTTCAACATGGGCACGAGCAGCAATTTCAGGAACAACACCGCCGTAAGGTGCATGGTGATCAATTTGACTCCAAACAACATTGGAAAGAATTTGGCTGTTTGATTCATTGTTATATTCAATGACAGCTGCTGCCGTTTCATCACAACTTGTTTCTATTCCCAGCAGACGCATTTTAAACAAAACCTTATATTGAAGCTTCTTTCCTGCGTGCGTACCATGAACAGAAAAAGATGCAAAGTATTTCTCTTAGAATTGATTTTTCTATGAAAAATATGTGTTTTGGCATTTTCTTTGAATTTTATGATATCATGGATTAAAAAATAAAGCTGTATTTTCGAGTATAAAATGCAAATGTTTTTTTTTAAACTTGTCTATTAAAGGCGATAATTGTAAATATTATTGAGAAAAGCTGCGTTTTTAAAACTTTTTTCATTTTATTATTTTATCATTAAAAAAAGTGTGCACGAAAAGTGACAGAGATGGTCGATTCTTCAAAACCAAAAGTTAAACCACATTATGCTGGTACGCGCCGTAAGAAACCAGTTATTGAACATGAAGCTGTTCCCCATGATTCAGAGGAAAAAATCCATAATTCTGTAGAATCTCATGCGCGAGAAAAACAGAATATGCAAGGTCAGGATAAAAGTATCTCTAGTACAACTTGGCTTTTCTTGTCCCTTTCTGGGATTTTGGGAGGATTCATTGCTTTGGGAGTTTTTATGGGGCTTCAATGGGCTGGTTTTTTTCCTTCTCCTTTTGTGGAAAATTCTGCTGGAGGAGAAAAAGCTTTGCAGATTGCTGAAGCCGCAAAAAGTCAAGGTGAAGACACAAAGGAACAATTGAGGCGGGTCTTTCAAGAAATTGATACGTTAAAAACAGAGTTTTCTTCTTTTTCATCACAACAGTTTAAAACAACGAAAAATGATGAACTATCGAAAGAAGAAAGCAAAAAAGCTTTTGCGATTTTAGAGGAAAAAGTAAAAGCTCTTGAAGAAATTGTACAAACTTTTGTTAGAAAGTCGAAAGAGATAGAGACGGCTTTGTCTGTTGGGCAGAGCAATGCAAATGATCTTGCTGCGTTAAAACAACAGTTAGAAGCACTACAGGAAGAAACTGCTGTTAAAAATAGTGAGAAAAAAGAAATAGATACCGCGCTCTTTACTGCAATTAGTTCATTAAAAAATGCTATAGAGCGTGGTGGATCTTATAATAATGAATTAAAGCTGTTACAACAATTATCGCCTTCGATTAATGGACTTGATGTGTTGCAAAAAACAGCTACTGTGGGTCTTCCAAGTTCAGCACAACTTTCAGTTGATTTTGCTCATGTTGCTGATGCAATTGTTGGTACGCAAAATCTTGTTGCGTCAGATGCTGGTTTTTTTGACCGAATTTTAGCGTG
The DNA here is from genome assembly GCF_042195905.1 of Bartonella sp. AP331QHHD. Classification (NCBI taxonomy): domain Bacteria; kingdom Pseudomonadati; phylum Pseudomonadota; class Alphaproteobacteria; order Hyphomicrobiales; family Bartonellaceae; genus Bartonella; species Bartonella sp. AP331QHHD. Next base: position 157,138 of record NZ_JBHIPG010000007.1, on the reverse strand, counting down.
GATAAAAGGGCTCATTGTTTCGCGACCGATTGGAAATGTTGAAGGGACAACGCTGGGGGCTATTGCGGCACGCATGGAAGTTGCCATTCAAGCTGGTGATTACGAAAAGGCTTTGAGCGAATGGCAATCATTGCCCCAAAGTGCAAAAGATGTTTCAATGGATTTTGTTAAGCAGCTTGAAAGACATATTGCTATTCAACAGTTGTTGCAGCAATTGTTATTGTCTGTGCAACAAGGATCTTTTAAAGCAACAAAGATGTAAATAGGCCCAAGATGATACGTGTTTTTATTTATATTTTTGTTGTTTGTATCCTCGGTTTAGCTTTCACGTGGGTTGCTAATCACAATGGTATTTTTGTTCTCACATTTTTGCATTTCAGATTTTCTGCTTCATTTCTTACAGTGTTAAGTGTGCTTATTTTATTTTTTGTAACGCTGGTGCTTTTATGGTGGTTATTGTCTTTCTTTTTTTCCATACCGAATGCTCTTTCCAATTATTTTTATAAACGCCATCAAAAGCGTGGTTACGAAGCTCTTTCAAAGGGGATTCTTGCAACTTTTGCTGGTGATAGTATGGTTGCGCAAAAAATGGAAGCACGTGTTGCTAAATATCTTGCAGGGAAACAAGAGCCATTGGTAAAACTCTTACAAGCGCAAACCTTGTCTTTACAAAATGACTCTGTTCGCGCCATCGGTCTTTATGAAGAGATGAGAAAGGAAGATCCGACAAAACTGGTTGGACTTTATGGTTTGTTTCGTGAAGCAATGAAGAGTAAAGCTTATGAGGCAGCGCAACAATATGCTGAAGAGGCACTGACTTTATCGCCAGCACTTTTATGGGCGCATCAGGCGGTGCTTGATCGGTTAAGTACTGAGGGTAAATGGGATAAGGCACTTACTATTTTTGAAAGAACGCAAAAAGCTCTCCCGCGTTCTATTCGCGCGATTCCAGAGCGGCAGCATATACAGGTTTTACTACTAAGTGGGCAGGCACTTTCTTTGTTTGATACACATCCTGTACAAGCACGTGAAGCTATTTTGAAAGCCCATAAATTGGCGCCTGATTTTGTTCCAATAATAGTTATTGCTGCTGATATTCTTTATAAATTAAACGAAACGCGTAAAGCGGATAAAATGATTATAGCGGCTTGGCAAAAGGAGCCTCATCCTGACTTGGGAGCGCTTTATCTTGAAAGAGAAGAAGGAGCCATTGGGCGATTGAAAAGGGCTAAGACACTTGCTTCTTATAATAAAGATGCATTTGAGTCGGCTTTCCTTATTGCTAAAGCAGCTTTGGATGCTGGTGAAACAGCATTAGCAAGAGAGAAGGCACAAAAAGCATTACAATGTCATCCACGGGAAAGTGTTTATTTATTGTTGGCAGATATTGAAGAGGCACAGGGAAACAATCAAGGTGCTGTGCGTCAATGGCTTTCTTTAGCACTTCGTGCTGAACGTGATCCAGTGTGGATGTGTGATGGGGCCATTTTTTCTTCTTGGTCAGTGGTTTCTCCAATCAGTGGACGTTTGGGCTGTTTTGAATGGAAGGCACCTCCTTGTATGCCTTCTCTCACATTAGAGGCGGACAATATTGTGTCGAAAAGGCAAGACAAAGAGTATGTTATGGGAAAAAGTGATGATGTTGGAGATAAGAAGCTTGAAAAATTAACACCTATAGATGATTCTCTTTTGCATAATGTGCAGGTGGAGAAACAAGATATAAAAGAAAAAGATGTAAAAATGTTCAGTCAAACTCACTTAAATGTTGATGATCCAGGGGTTAAAACAGAAGAAGAAACATCTTTATCGAGGAAAAAATTTCGTTTATTTTAAATTGCACCAATGTGATAATACGAATGTTTTCTCAGAAGAAACAATTGACCTAGAAGAAAAAATATCGTTAGTCTTGTCCAATAAAATTATTCTCTTATGCTTTAAAAATAAAGTTTTGCTTGGTAGCAGAGGTGATTGGTTAAAAAATGTTTTTAAATCAGAGATGTCTTGATAAAAAACAAAAAAATAACAAACCAAGGATTGCTGTCGTTATTCATCGGCGCTCTACCTATACTGGTCGGTTGGGAAAATTTTTACAACAAAATGGTTTTGTTCTTGATATTTATCGTCCTATTTTTGGACAAAAACTCCCTGATACATTAGAGCATTATGCCGGCGTTGTTATTTTAGGGGGACCGATGAGTGTGAATGACAGCGAAGCCTATATTGGTGAGGAAATTGATTGGATTTCGTTATCACTAAAGGAAAATAAGCCTTTTTTGGGTATTTGTCTTGGAGCACAAATGTTAGCGCGAAATCTAGGGGGGCGCGTTGGTACAAGAAGTGATGGGACTGTTGAAGTCGGCTGGTATCCACTAGAAGCAACCCCACAAGGGAAGGAATTGATGAATTGGCCAGAGATGGTCTACCATTTCCATGATGAAGGTATTTATGATTTACCGAAAGAGGCAATGCTTTTGGCAACAGGGAATACATATCCTACACAAGCTTTTCGTTATGGAAACAATGCATGGGGCTTGCAGTTCCATGCTGAATTTACACGCGCTATGATGCGGCGTTTGGTCGTGCGTTCGGCACATAAATTGACTGAAAAAGGTGCTCAACCTGCTTGTGCACATTTGAAAGGTCGTTTAATCTATGATCGAGCTTTGAGCCAATGGTTTGAAAGCGCATTACACCAGATTTTTTGTACACCGCCCGTACTTGTGTGATTGTTGACAACGAATTGATTTATATAGGTAATTCACGGTTTTGTATATTGAATGAGAACCCCGAATATAGTAAAGTTTTTTCATTCCAAACCTGTATATGTTGATTCAATAAAAACTTCTTGCTTGCATGTCACAAGTAGGGCTGGCGTGTGGGCAAAAACTGTATAAGAAAAGACTAAAAATGCTTCTTATGAACTGTTTTAAGTGTCAAGGGTTGTCGCAACATTTGGAGGCTAGCCAAATATAATGATGGTGCTGGCTTGGCTCCTCCATAAGCGTAAAGATGGGGGAGCTCAATGGCTTTATCGTTAAGAGACACTATTCATTATCATTTTTGTTGTGCTGTAAAACAGTATGGTTTAAGGCAGAGGTAGAAAATCTATGTAAAACTTTACACATGAGGTGTTTTTTGTTAAAGGGTGTAATGGGTTTTTTTTTAAGAAAATCTTGTTTATTAAGCTTATGAGATACTGTACTTTAGAATGATGTATAGGGACTTCTTGAAGTGATCAGTAGATAAAATCCGATCGATTAAGAAGTTGGATTGTGTATAAACTGAATGTGGTTGGGAATCTTTATCCTTTTTAGGGTGGGGAGGAAGTTAAGAGATAAAGAAAGTTTGAATATTGTCTAAATCCTTTCAAATACCATCATCACAAAAANTGGGAATCTTTATCCTTTTTAGGGTGGGGAGGAAGTTAAGAGATAAAGAAAGTTTGAATATTGTCTAAATCCTTTCAAATACCATCATCACAAAAAAGTTTTTCTTTGAGTTATTTAATTTGTGGGCTCTTTTGTTTTGCTCTGATATTTATTTATAGCGCACTCTGGTTTTTTTTTCACGTAAAATAGAAGACTATGTTTCTGATATATTCACAAAAGTATCTTCCCATAATATGGCGGCGGTATGTGAGAATGTGCACAAGGATGGTTATCCTTTACGTGTCGGTGTTGTTTGTGACAAGTTTCAATTTTCTTGGCCTTTACATGGGTTTTCTTTATCGACGGGGCGTTTGACAGCTGGTGCACCAATTTACGCACCTCATTTGGTCGAGTTTAATGTTCATTCTCCTGCATTAATTGTTTTTTCCGGAAAAACTCCCATAGTATCGCATTGGCGCAATTTGGTGATTGAAACAGAGCCTTATTGGAAAACGGGTAAAACATTGAAGTTTATAGCTGAAGGGCTTGAGATTTCATCTTTTTCCTCTTCCCCTGAAGATCAAAAGCTTCAAGAAGCATTAAGAGCACAAACGATAGATAAAAAAACGACACAAGAAAATATTGAAGATCCGGCATCTTTGCAAAATACGCATAACGTGATTATTCAGCCGTTAGAGCCAAAAGAAGCTTCCCCAAAAATAACGGCAGAATTTTTGCGTTTTGATCTAAAACATGAAAAGAATGATTTATCGGGACATATAACTTTTGACGGTTTTGATGCTTCTCCTTTTTTAAAATCTTCTTTTGTTGATATTCCTAAAATTGATGGCAATTTGAAATGGATTTTAAATGACATTTCTTTTTTGTCTGAAGATGAAGAAAAAAATTGGAAACAGCGACTGTATGGAAAAAGTGGACTTTTAAAGCAAGGTGAATTGACTTTTCATACAGGTGGTGCAGTGCGTATTAGTGGACCTTTTTCTTTTGATGATGAAGGATATTTGACAGCAAAATTTGAACTTGTCCTTATTCAGTCCATGAAGCTTCTTGACACTCTGCAGCGCTTATTTCCCACGCAAGCCAATAATCTTCAAGCGTTATTTTTTATTTTGAGTGCTTTGCCTAAAAATGCGGACGGCGCTCCCGTTCTTTCTTTGCTCATTAACAATGGGTGGGTAAAACTGGGATTTTTAAAACTTGGTCGTCTTGCTCCACTTTAGGTGTTGTACCAAAGCCTTTTTTCATCTTTACTATCAAATTTCGACTTTTTCTGATTTTCACACTTTTTTGCAATTTTAGAGTGTCAAAATCTATTTTAACAAAATGCGTATTTAATGGTAAAAAAATAGCTATAAAAATAAAAAATTACCACTTACTCCTAACTCGTCCAACCTCTTTTCACTTAGTACAAAATCTTATGTCAAACTACATATAGCAACAGTGTTTCTATGGAAAAAGTGGCATTTTAAAGTATGCTGAATTGCCTTTTTATACAGGTGGTGTGGTACTTGTTAGGAACCTTTTTCTTTATATATGGAATGAGCATATTGCATATATCTGTTTGGGTGTAACCTCTTAAAACAAGTAAATAGCCTAGTTGGAGGAAGATATGAAGTTGTAAAGGGGAAAATCAACATCCATCTTTACTGTCATTTTTTATTCGATTTTACGCATTTCAAAAGCAGTTATAGTTATATCTTTTAAATAATGGATTAAGCTTATCCTTTTATTTCTGATATTTTTTAATGAAGCCATATGTCTTCCACGTAAAACAGAATATATTTGTATTGCATATTTACGTATTTATTAAAACAATATTTCTCAGTGCTTCTTATTTCACGATGTCGCCTATGAATGGTATAAGGATAAAGCCATTAAGCACCATCATCTTTTCGGTTACGGAGTAACAAGCTAGGGGAAAACATCATCATATTATATTTGCTAACTCCCAATGTTACTGCAGCTTTTGGCACTTGAGGCGGTTTATGAGGGGCATTTTTAGTCCTTTCTTTACTGTTTTTATCTATTCGGCTTTCCCATTTGCAATATGCAAGGGGAAATGGGGTTAATTAATTGAATATAAATAGATTTTAAATGAGACAAATTTAGAATATCAGTTATCATAAAAATGATAAAATTATGATTGTAAATCAATATATTATATTTTTATGATGAAGGATATTTGACAGTAAAATTTGAATTTATTTTTTATTTTGAGTGTTCTGTCTAAAAATGCGGGATAGGGTTTCCGTTCTTCCCTTGCTGATTAGTCACGGATGGATAGAACAGAGCAAAAGCTTAGCTGTTTTGTACTGCTTTTAAGTCTGAAAGTTTATGTTTTAGGGTGAAAAATCAATCCTGTTGTTTTTTTGAAATTGTTGCAAACAATTCTATTATGATAGATAGCGAGATTTTTATTTTTGGAACCTTGCCTAAAAATGCAAACTCCCGCTCTCTATTTTTGTTAGTTTGTTGTGGTGGTGGGATAGAACGGGAGATTGAGTGGGTCATTTTGTATTTACTTTAGGTTTGAAAGCCAATATTTTGAAGCTGAGAAATCAATCCTGCTGCAAAAGTAAAACGAGAAATATTGAGATCATTTTCAATAAGGGCGCTAATGCGGTTTGTAATGTTGTGAATATGATCTTCTTCTGTTTTTTTCCAAGTGTCAAAAGGATCTTTTTTCTTTCCATAATTTTTGAGAATTTTCATAACGATTTGCCGAAAGCTTTCAGAAACATTTTCTTTGGCTTGGCTTAAAGCCATACTATCATAATAATCTACTACAGGGATTATACGAATTGCTTCGTTAATACGGTTTATACGAATGATTTGCGCAAGTGAAAAGTAGATCTCTGCGGTTTTAATAAGATCACTGTTGCTTTTTTTTGCAATTAAAGAAATATCACAGATTGTTGAAGCAGCTTCCAAGAGAGCTAATTGTTTCGCTAATGCTTTTGGTGCTCCCTCTTCGCTGTAGTGTAATGCTTTTTCTTCAATCTTTTGCTTAATATCGTTGTCGTGAGAATGCATAAGCTCTTTTTCAATAATGCTACGGGCTTGCTTTATTGTTTTTACAATTTCTTCTAATGGACGTGAGAGATCTATGTTATGCAAACCCCAATTGGTTGTTTCAAAGAGCATTGGGGTCATTGTTGCGTAGAATTTATTTTGGACAAGACCGGGTATTTTATTATCAAGCTTATCAATTTGCTCAGACAATTGAGGAATTTCGAAACCATCGCGGATGGCAATAAAAACGCGAATAATATTTTCAGTCTTTTGTTCTGTTGCATCGTGTAGTCTATTAACAAAAGTGGGGCCTCCACGATTTACAATATCGTTGGCAATCAGCGTTGCGATAATATTACGACGCAATTGATGGTTAATAACTTCCTTCTTAAAATTTTCTTGAATTTGGGTTGGAAAATAGTTCAGCAGGGCTGTATTGAAATAGTGATCATCAACAATGGGGCTATTAGCAATTTCTTCTTTTAAGGTCAATTTAGCATAGGCAAAAATAACGGCGAGTTCTGGACGGAGAAGACCTTTGCCTTGGGTTGTTCTTTGTCGTAAAATTTGCTCATCAGGGAGTATTTCAACTCTGCGATCTAGAAGCTTTTTTTGTTCCAAATCGTGCATAAAGCGTATTTGATAGGGCAAATCAGTAGTGCTTTGGTTTTCCGCCAAAGAAAGCGCAAGGGGTTGTAGATAATTGTTGCGCAAGACGAGTTGCTCGACTTGAGGCGTCATTTTTTTCAAGAGCTTATTGCGATCTTCGCGGGTTAACGTTTTGGCACGTAGTGCTGATGCAAGAACAATTTTGAGATTGACCTCAATATCAGAACAATTCACACCAGCAGAATTGTCAATGGCATCCGTATTGCATCGACCACCATTTAAGACATATTCAATCCGTCCACGTTGTGTAACACCAAGATTAGCTCCTTCACCAATAATTTTTGCACGCACTTGTTCTCCGGTAATGCGTATTGCATCATTTGCTCGATCACCTACTTGGGCATCGTTTTCTGTTGCAGCACGGATATAAGTACCAATGCCACCGAACCATAAAAGATCAACAGGGGCTTTGAGAAGAGCAGAGATAATTTCAAAGGGTGTTCCTGTTTGTTTTTCGAAACCAATGGCTTGTGCTGCTTCAGGTGAGAGAGTAATGGTTTTTTCTTTTCGTGAGAAGATGCCACCGCCCTTTGATAATTTGGTTTTATCGTAATCCTGCCAGCTTGAGCGAGGCAGTTTGAAGAGACGCGTACGCTCTACATAGCTTTCGTCTATGTTCGGATCTGGATCAATAAAGATATCGCGGTGATCAAAAGCGGCAATCAATTTTGTTTGTTTGGAAAGCAGCATCCCATTGCCAAAAACATCACCAGACATGTCTCCAACACCGACACAGGTGAAGGGCGTTGTTTGAATATCGTGATTAAATGACTCTCTAAAATGTCTTTTGACGGCTTCCCATGCACCTTTAGCTGTAATAGCAATGTCTTTGTGGTCGTAACCTGCTGAGCCTCCAGAGGCAAAAGCATCATCAAGCCAAAAGTGGTTTGCTTGGCTGATGGCGTTGGCTGTATCAGAAAAAGTTGCTGTTCCTTTGTCTGCCGCAACAACAAAATAGGGGTCAGGGTCATCATGACAGATGACATTGTGGGGAGAACTTATTTTGCCGTTAATCAGATTGTCTGTAATGGAGAGCAAAGCTGTTATAAAGTCTGTATAAGCTTGTCGTGCTGCTTCTATGATGACAGCACGGTCATTTGTTTGGGGAAGCCGATGGGGATAGAATCCACCTTTTGCACCTGCAGGAACGATAACCGCATTTTTAACTTGTTGGGCTTTGACTAAGCTAAGCACTTCGGTGCGATAATCTAATGCACGGTCAGACCAACGAATTCCGCCACGAGCGATAGGTCCAAAACGCAAATGGACCCCTTCAACTTCTGGTCCATAAACAAAAATTTCTCGGTAAGGGCGCGGTTCAGGCAAACCTTCAATCTGGCGCGGATTTAATTTGGTGGCTAAAATACGCCGTGGACTTCCATCAGGAAGAGGCGTAAAGGCATTCGTTCGTAAACTCGCCTCGATAAGGTTACAATAACGGCGTAAAATGAGATCATCATCTAAACCAGAGACTTTCCGTAATTTTTCTTCAATGCGCTTTTGAATGACTTGTTGGTTTTTTTCCCGTTCTTTTTCTGTATGGCTTTGATGAAATCTTAAATGAAATAAAGCATAAAGATCTTGGGTAATGTCAGGATAAGCATTTAAAGTTTGGGCAACGCGATCTTGCGAATAAGGAATTCCAGCTTGTTGGAGATAGCGCCCATAATGGCGCAAAATAACAATTTCATGCCAATCAAGCTCAGCTGTTTGGGTGAGAGCATTAAAGCCGTCATTATCAGCATTTTGTGCCCAAATGGCTTCAAAGGTTTCGGCGTGTTTTTGACCGTCTTTTTCAAAATCGATACAGTGTTGGAAAGTACTTTCTAGCTGCATATCATGAAGATACACAGAGCGCCCATTGCCATCTGGTAATTCAAGGGTTTGTTCAGCAATAACGCGAAACCCCATGTTTTCAAGGAGTGGTACACGTTTGGAAAGGGCAAGTGCTTCATGGCGGTGAAAAAGCCGAAGAGAAATGCACTGTTTTTCTTTGTTTTGTGCGTGATAAAAGATCACGAAAAGGGGCTTTTCATCATGAAGACTTAGAATATGTCCGGCATCGTTAATAGCGTCTTCAGCTGAAAATAAATCACGATAGCTGTTGGGGAATTCACTGGCTAGACGTGTTTGTTGCTCTGTTATTTTCTTGTTAAGAGCGATGGCTTGAACCCTGTCTTCCCAACTTCGTGCAATCGAACGTACATGTTGTTCAAGTGTGGAGCGCTCATGAAGGGGAACAGTTTCGTTTCCTTTGCGATGGATGATATAATAGACACGTATAAGGGTGCTTTCCAAAAATAGCGGATAAGATTCAAAAAAGTCACCTTTATAAAGCTCAACAAAATGTTCGCCAACTTTTTCACGCAGGCTGCTGCTATATTGGTCACGCGGTACGTAGACAAGGATAGAAACAAAGCGTCCAAAAGAATCAGTGTGGGCAAGAACTCGTAAACGTGGGCGCTCATCTAATTGTAGAATAAGCTTAGTGTTTTCTGTCAATGTATCAACATCAGAGCGAAACATTTCATCTCTTGGATAGGTTTCTAAAGCACTGATGAGTGCTTTACCTGAATAATCGGCGTGATTGTGTCCAAGACGTTGAATAATAGTTCGGGCTTTTTCTTTTAAGAAAGGAATTTGCAAAATAGAACGTGTATAAGCTGAGGAGGTAAAAAGCCCTACAATGCGTAATTCTCCACAGAGTTGGTTTTCTTTATCAAAGATTTTAAGACCAATATAATCGAGCCAAACAGAACGGTGAATTTTGGAGCGGCTGTTCGCTTTTGTCACGATAAACAGATTATCGCTTTCCATGAAGGATAAAACTTCTTGAGGAGGTTCTTTCATGCTTTTATCGTCAACAATATGAATAGAAGCATCCGTGAGTATACCAAGCTCAATATTACTCGCTGTAAAGGATTTTAGGGGTTTTTGGTCTTTGATGAAGTTGTAAGTGCGCATACCAAGGAAAATGAAATTATCATCCATTAGCCAGTGAAGAAATTCAATAGCTTTTTCGCCTTCTTGTTTGTAGTGTGGGGGAAGACTTATTTGGTAGGCATGAATCTGCTTTTCAACTTCTTCAAGCATAGGTTTCCAGTCTTGTACAGCAGCATTAACCTGTTCAAGAACTAAGGTGAGTTCATTTTCAAGTTTTTGTATTTGCTGTTTGTTTAATGACTCGATGTGAATTTGCATCAGACTGATGCGTTTTCCAGAAGCACAATCAATAATGGGGTGTGCAATCAAATAGATATGGTTTTTGTGTTGATTAAAAACATTTAAAATAGAATCCAGAAGGAAGGGTTTGTTATCATTGACAAGCGTGATAACGGTTATAGGTCTGTTACTGCGGGTTAAATTTTGCTCAAAGCAGATGGTATTTTTTCCCGTCTGATGGAGATTAAAAGCTTTTACCGCGATGGCTGTGGCTTTTTGAAGTTCTTCATTTTCGTAATAAGCAATATCTTCTTTATCGGTTTGGGCAAAAAGGATTTGTTCTATTTTATCTTGGGTGTTTTTTGTCTCTGTTTTTTTTTGTTGCAACACATTCACTCTCCCTTTTTGCTCTTAAGGGGTCTTTATTAAAAGCAGACCATTATATTTTTTATATACTGTAACACCTTCTTTCTAAAGAAAATAGCTCTTTATTTGGAAAGAATGAGTTTGTTTTTGCTATTTTTTAGTAATATTTTGTACTTTAAAGAAATATTTTGCTTCAAGGAAAGGGCACTTTTAGTATTTTTGTATGTTAATAGTTTGTTTTTTAAAATATACAAAATGAAAGTAAAAAAAGAAGCAAAAGTAAAGAGAGAATGGCGCATTTACCAGAAAGACTTTTAAGTGGTTACCAAAACTTTATAAACAATCATTTTTTATATAAAATAGCAGATTATCAGCAATTGGCGATTGAGGGGCAGAAACCTGAAGTTTTGGTCATTGCTTGTTGTGATTCGCGTGCAGTACCAGAAATGATTTTTGATGCTAAGCCAGGGGAAATTTTCACCCTGCGCAACGTGGCGAATGTGGTTCCTCCTTTTTCTCCTGATGACCAATATCACGCAACATCAGCAGCTCTTGAATATGCTGTGCAATTGCTTGAGGTGAGACATATTGTCGTTTTTGGTCATGCCCATTGTGGAGGCATTCGTACTGCTCTTAATGAGACATATAAATCTTTATTATCAAATGATTTTATCGGTCAATGGATAAGTCTCTTAGCACCAGCAGCAGAAATCGTTTTGAATAATAAGTCGTTGTCTTGGCCAGAAAAACAGACGGCATTAGAGCAGCTTTCTATTCGCCATTCGTTGAGAAATTTAGAGACGTTTCCGTGGATAAAGCTTCGCAAAGATCAAGGTTTTTTGACATTGCATGGTGTTTGGTTTGATATCTCTAGCGGAAAATTATGGAGCATGGAACAGGAAACAGGTTGTTTTATGCGTGTTGAAGTTGAAAGTTTTGAAGTATAGTATTTGTTGTTTTTATTTCTTCGTATAAAAAGATATTTTATGATAAAACTTGACAAAGCTGGGGTTTTATTGTTTGAAGGAGCAAGCTTTCAGTGACAAAATTAACTTGGAGCCACCGACTGAGACCCCAGTTTAAGGGTATAAAGAGATCTCAGAGGTCAACATCCGACGGCGCGATGCGTTCTCGGATGCTATTTTGGTTTGTTTGTTATGCAACAATGAGGTAAATGATGTTTGAATCCTTGCAAGAGCGACTTGGTTCTATCCTGTCTCATTTGACGGGACGTGGCGCTTTATCGGATCAGGATGTTGTAGAGGCGCTGCGTGAAATTCGTCGCGCTTTATTGGAAGCTGATGTTGCTCTTGATGTTGTGCGCTCTTTTACCGATAGAGTTCGGGAAAAAGCTGTTGGGGCCGAAATCGTTAAATCAATTAAACCAGGCCAAATGGTGGTTAAAATTGTTCATGATGAATTGGTTCATATTCTTGGAAGTGAAAGCGTTCTGAGTGATTTAAATGCACCAGCTCCAGTTGTTATCATGATGACTGGTTTGCAAGGTTCGGGAAAAACAACCACAACAGCAAAGCTTGCAAAACGTTTTACTGATAAGCACAATAAAAAAGTTCTCATGGCGTCATTAGATACACGCCGTCCCGCTGCACAGGAGCAATTGCGCCAATTGGGAGAACAGGCAAAACTTGCAAGCTTGCCTATTATTGCGGGTCAGCTGCCCGTTGATATTGCATCACGTGCCGTACAGGCTGCTAAATTGGGTGGTTATGACGTGCTTCTTCTTGACACAGCAGGACGTAATCATATTGATGAAGCTTTGATGCTCGAATTGGCTGAAATTAAAGCATGTTCCCTTCCTCATGAGATTATGTTGGTGGCTGATAGTTTGACGGGGCAAGATGCCGTTCATCTTGCTCGTTCTTTTGATGAGCGTGTCGGGATTACGGGGATTATTTTAACACGGATGGATAGTGATGGGCGTGGTGGCGCTGCTCTTTCTATGCGTGCTGTTACAGGTAAACCAATTAAAGCAATTGGAACTGGTGAAAAAATAGATGCTTTAGAAGAATTTCATCCCAGTCGTATTGCTGATCGTATTCTCGGAATGGGGGATATTGTCTCTTTGGTTGAAAAAGCTGCTGAAACAATGGATCACGAGAAAGCTGCTGCTTTTGCAAAAAAAATGCAAGCCGGAAAATTTGATCTGAATGATCTTGCAGAACAGTTGCAGAAAATGAAAAAACTGGGTGGAATGGGCGGTATTATGGGCATGTTGCCAGGAATGGGGAAGGTCAAAGAGCAGATTGCGGCTGCGGGGTTTGATGATCGTTTGTTTGATCGTCAATTGGCCATTATTTCATCTATGACACCCAAAGAGCGGGCGAATCCAGAGCTTTTAAAACATAGCCGCAAACAACGAATTGCTAAGGGGTCTGGTACGACAGCGGCTGATATTAATAAACTTTTGAAGATGTATCGCCAAATGGCTGATATGATGAAAGCCATGGGTGGTAAAGGAAAAAGTGGTTTTATGGGAAAAATGTTGGGAGGCCTTGGTTCCAAAATGGGTTTTGGTGGTGTGGGAAACTTGGGAGGGGATTCTCCAGCTATACCGGATTTGTCGGGATTGGATCCAAAGCAATTCTCAATGCTTCAAAAGCAAATTGAAAATGGTAATGGAGGGAAGCTCTTGCCCGGACTTCCTAAGCGTGGACCTACATTTCCTGGTCTTTCCAATGGCATTGTCGATGGGGGAAATTTTCCTCAGCATCCTAAGAAAAAATAAGATGTAAAGAGGGAAAGGAATATAATGCAGGAAACAGTATTAAACGAATTGGCACATTTACGAGCATCCATTGATAATTTTGATGCAACCTTGATTCATATCTTAGCAGAGCGGTTTCGTTGTACGAAAGCTGTTGGGCGCTTAAAAGCCCGTTATGATTTGCCTAAAGTAGATCCTCTGCGTGAGCAATATCAGGTAGCGCGTTTGCGGCAATTGGCTATAGATAGTCATCTTGATCCTGATTTTGCTGAAAGATTTTTAAAATTTATTATTAAAGAAGTTGTGAGTCATCATGAAGTTATTGCTGAAGAGCAAAAAACAAAAAAGTCAATTTAAACGAAAGCCAGAGCTGACAATAGGAGATAAAATATGGCATTGAAAATTCGTTTGTCCCGTGGAGGTTCAAAAAAACGTCCTTACTATCATATCGTCGTTGCAGATGTTCGTAGTCCGCGCGATGGGCGGTTTCTTGAACGTGTTGGTGCATGGGATCCAATGTTGCCTAAAGATGGACCGAGGGTGAAACTTAATGAAGAACGTATCCAATATTGGCTTGGGCAAGGGGCTCAACCAACAGATCGCGTTTTACGGTTTTTAGATGCAGCTGGCTTGAAAAAGCGTCCAACTCGTAATAATCCACATAAAGGTGAACCGGGTAAAAAAGCACAAGAACGTATAGCAGCAGCAAAGCAAGCGGCAGAAGAAGCAGCTGCAGCGGCTGAAGCAGAATCTGCTACAGCATAAGAAGCATGGTTGTTTAATCAACGTGTTTTTAAAAGCTTTAGAAAAATAAATATTATCCGTTTTTGTCTATCAAAAACGGATTTTCATTAAAAAGCTGCTTGTTTAAATTGCGCCGTTTTTTTTTAAATCAATGGTTTTAAAAATCAATGGCGCGGCCTTTAATTTCCCAGTCTCCATAGCGGGAAGGGTCTTTGCCGCCGCGTCCGCCGTTTTCTAAAGGTTGTTCCTTTTTTGCTGCGCGTTTTCGTCTTTCTTCAGCTTCTTTAAGGGCGCGTTGTGCTGCGGGAGAAAGAGATTGCTGTTTAACGACAGTTGCATTTTTTTTGCTTGTTTTCTCATCTTTTTTATTCATTTTACACCTATTCCATTGAAGAAGCAGAAAGAAAACACCATCATATAGTATTGATTGACTTTTATCATGGAGTTTTTTGAGTAATGAATATAATGCGTACAGCTATGCTTTTGGCTTTTTTAACTGCTCTCTTTATGGGAGTTGGTTATCTTGTTGGAGGGGGCGGTGGCATGGTCATTGCTCTTTTGATGGCAAGTGGTTTAAACTTTTTTTCTTATTGGAATTCAGATAAAATCGTTTTACGCATGTACGGGGCGCGTGAAGTTGATCAGCATTCAGCACCAGTTTATTATAAGATTGTAAGCGATTTAGCTAAAAAAGCTTCTCTTCCTCAACCAAAGGTTTATGTTATTGAGAATGCACAGCCAAATGCTTTTGCGACGGGACGTAATCCGCAAAATGCAGCTGTTGCTGCAAGTACTGGGTTGTTAGAGCGGTTAAGCGCTGAGGAAATTGCCGGCGTTATGGCGCATGAGCTCGCACATATTGAGCATCGTGATACGTTAACAATGACTCTAACCGCAACGATTGCAGGGGCAATTTCGATGCTTGGTAATTTTGCTTTCTTTATGGGAGGACAGCGTAATTCTTCAGAAGATTCTCATGGCGCTGGGGCAATTGGAGGATTTATTGCATTGCTCGTGGCGCCTTTTGCAGCGATGCTGGTGCAAATGGCGATTAGCCGTACACGGGAATATGCTGCGGATCGTAGAGGGGCTGAAATATGTGGTAATCCTTTATGGTTGGCTTCGGCATTGCGTAAGATTGCTGATGGAGGACGTGGGGTATATAATGAAGAAGCAGAGCATAATCCAGCAACCGCGCATCTGTTTATTATTAATCCTTTGAGCGGTGAGGGAGCGGATAGTCTTTTTTCGACACATCCAGCAACTGCAAATCGTATCGCTGCTCTTTATCAGCAAGCAGAAGAGATGAAAGGGGCTCTTGCCAAAAGTGTGGGATGGAATAAAGAAGACGCTATACATGAAAAAAGCAGCGGGATGAACTATGGAGATTTTCATAGTGGTCAGGCTCATGCATTAGGTGAGCAAGAAAACAGTTCTTTTCAGCGTGTTACAAAACGTCCTTCTTGGCTTCGTTATGAAAATTCAAAAAGATCTCGTTCATAGAATTATTGAGAGAGCTCTTGAGAAAACTGTGATATAAAGGTGGTGTTTTGAAACACAAAAAAGCGGGGCATGTGTCTGAAAAAAATGTTCCAGGATTAGCTGTTCGACAGGTGTGTGTGCGTCTTTTGGGAGCGGTAGTTGATAAGTACACGCCTCTGTCTGGTTTGACGGATAATGAACACGGACATCCACAATATTTGAAGCTTTCACAACGAGATCGTTTGTTATGTCGGGCTATTTTAACAGCTTCATTGCGTCATCGAGGGCAGATTATGGCGGCTCTCTCACGCTTTTTGGCGCGTCCTTTGCCTTCACAAGCACTTTCACTTCAGCATCTTTTGCATATCAGTGTTGCACAAATTCTTTATCTTGATATTCCCGATCATGCGGCTATTGATTTAGCTGTGCGTGTGGCGAAACTTGATCCTCGAATGCGCCGTTTTTCAGGGGTGGTGAATGCTCTTTTGCGCAATGTTGCACGTGAGGCAGAGCCTTTACGCCAACAAGTTCCTACCATTGAAGGTGTGCCAGCGTGGTTTGGACAGCTTTTAATATCAGCTTATGGAACAGAAAAGGTACATCAGATTATCGCAATTCAAAGTGTGGAACCTCCTTTCGATTTGACAGTGAAATCTGATAGTGGTGGATGGGCTGAAAGACTTGGCGGTGTTGTGTTGCCTAATGGCTCTGTTCGATTGAATCGTCTGGAGTGTTCTGTTTCTGATTTACCAGGCTATTGTGAAGGAGCTTGGTGGGTTCAAGATTTTGCCGCAGCCTTGCCTGCTTGTTTACTTGGGAATATTCGGGGTAAACGCGTTGCTGATCTTTGTGCAAGCCCTGGGGGGAAAACAGCACAATTGGCTTTGCAGGGGGCAGAAGTGACAGCAATTGAGCTTTCTGCTAACCGCATAAAGCGTTTAAAAGAAAATATGGAGCGGCTTCATTTTTCAGTTCATATTTGGCAGGGCGATGTGAAAAATTTCCATTCAACACAGCTTTTTGATGCGGTTCTTCTTGATGCTCCTTGTTCTTCTACAGGAACAATCCGTCGTCATCCAGATATTTTATGGACGAAGTCGAGGGAGGATATCATCAAGTTAGCAGCGTTGCAATATGAGTTGCTTGTCGCTGCAATTGCCTTGGTAAAGGAGGGGGGGCGGATTGTTTTTTCCAATTGTTCATTGGCAAGAGAAGAAGGTGAAGATCTTATTGAGAAAATTTTATCGATACGCAATGACATTGTTTTAGACCCTATTTATCCAGAGGAAATGGGAGCACTGGAACATTTGCTTTGTGGGGGGATGTTACGGACAACGCCTGCGGATTTTTGTCATAAAAATTTTGATGCTGAGAAAACCGTATTTTTAGGAATGGATGGTTTTTTTGCTGCGCGCTTACGAAAAATTGCTTAATTAACGCTTCATTTACAAAAATGGTCGAAATTGTATTTGATTCAGCATAAATGGAGATGAAATTTTGGTGGTTGCGGTAAAAGCTCCTCAGGTAAAAGTGGCAGCCTGTATCGATACGATACAGAATGTTATGCGGCGTTTATGGGTTGGACCATTGTTTCGTTGGCGATTTTCAGGGTTTCGTCCTCATAAAATTTTAGCGCATCCCATGGATTTGCATGTAGCTGATCCGATGATGGCGCATGAATTTTATCATGGTCGTTTTGCTTTTGCTGGTCACATTGTTCATTCTGGTGCTGTTTCGCCGTTTTCATTGGTTCCACCAACGCTAGAATGGGAAGCGGCTCTACATGATTTTCATTGGTTGCGCCATATGGAGGCAGCAGGAAGTGATTTAGCTTCTGCACATGCACGCTCTCTTTTAGAAGACTGGTTTGACCATGCTGGTAAGAAGGTAAAAGGGCTTGCTTGGAGTGATCCTGTTGTGGCGCGGCGCTTGATTTCATGGATTTGTCATTCGAAAATGTTGTTAGAAGGGGCAAGTGAACGGTTTGAAAAACGCTTTTTACGTGCACTTGGTTTGCAATTTCGTTATTTGCGCGTAACAGTTTGTAGTATGGAGCACAATGATCAACGTTTACAAGCAGCAGTGGCTTTGACATTCGCATCTCTTGCTTTGCCTGTTTCAGCGGCAGTGAAAAAAAAGGTACAAACCACACTTATAGAGGAGCTTTCCCGTCAAATCCTAGTTGATGGTGGGCATATTTCCCGTAGTCCTGTTATTTTGCTGAATTTGTTATCGGATTTATTGTCGTTACGGCATCTTTTTATGCGTAGCAATGAAACAGCACCCCGTATTTTGATTGATTCTGTTGAGCGTATGTTGCCAGCTTTACGATTCTTTATCCATGAGGATCAAACGTTGGCCCATTTTAATGGGGTTGGTCCCCTTGTATCGGAACGGTTATCATCACTTTTGGAGCTTGATGAAACAGGAGGACATCCTTTTAGTTATGCCCGTTATTCAGGATTTCAGCGCTTAAAAGCCAATCAAACAACAGTGCTTGCAGATACAGGAAAGTTTCCACCTCGCTCTGTAGCACAGCAGGCTTGTTCGGGGTGTTTGTCTTTTGAAATGTCTTCACAAGGGCACCGTTTTATTATCAATGCCGGTGTTAATCCTGATGGGCGGGAAGAGTATCGACATTTAGGGCGTGTTACTGCAGCACATTCAACAGCTACGCTTAATGATTGTTCAGTGGGTGCTTTTTATCATAAAAAGAAAAATGGCGCGCCATTTTTGTTTGATGGACCAACAGATGTTCAAGTGTGCCGTATAGAGGATTCAGAGAAGACAGGTTTTATTGCGAGTCATAATGGTTATGTGCGACCCTTTAATCTTATTCATGAGCGTGGTCTTATTTTGGCGACAAATGGAGATACGATCGAAGGTTTTGATCGCTTTTTTATGCCAAATAAAGGGAGAAAGAGACACAAGAGTGTGCAAAATGAACAAAATTATGTTGCTGTTCGGTTTCATCTTCATCCACAAGTTGAAGTTAACTATGATGGCAAACGTGTGTGTTTAGCCGTAAAGAACGAGAACGTGAAGAGTGAACAAATATGGTATTTTATATCGCCTGACGCAGATATTTGTCTTGAAGATTCGATTGATTTTGCAGAATTAACAGGTCCACAACGGACACAACAGATTGTTTTATATTTTCGTCCTGCATTTCAGGAAAAAGTTCGTTGGCGTTTTATCCGTAAAGCGTTTAATAAAAAATTAGAACATTGTTCCAACCCATAGTATATTGCGTTTTATTTTGCGTGTCGCAAAACATTATTGTTTATTGTGGTAATATTCTCAAAATTTGAAGATCATATCAATTTTATACACGAAGCATTTTTTGGGAGTATGGGTTGGATGTTTTTAGGCAAGGTTTGCTCATAGAATCTCATGAGGTGATGCTAAAGGAATTGGCTTCAGAAAAAAAGGTTTTTGAAAGACCATTGTTGACAGATGAGTACTAGTTAAGGATTTTGATCCTTTAAAGATATAGAGAGAAAATTAAGTCGTTCTTATCTTCGATAAATTTTTAAGTGTGCTGTTGGGATCAATATTTCTCTCTGAGAGAGTTGCATTAATAGGATTACGTTCTTCACGAAAAACAGAGCGCTATTGTATTGTATATTCACGAACTTATTTTAAAGAAAAATTCCTTAACGCTTCCAAGCTATTTTGCGACGATGCCCGTGATGGGTATAACGGTAAATCCATTAAGCCCCCCCCATCTTTATGCTTATGAAGGAGCAGTTCGGCACTATCACACTATTGATCAGTGCCCAATGTTTGTAACAAGCTCTTGGCACTAGAGATAGTTCATAAGAGGCATTTTTAGCCTTTTCTTAATAGCTTTTATCCATACAGCTCTCCCCGCGCTTGTAACGTGCAGGCGAATGGTTTTGGTTGATTCAACATACACAGATTTGAAATGGAAGAATTTTACGGTATTCGGGGTTCTAATTTAATATGAATAACGCTAAATTATTATTACAAATCAAATGTTGTACATCACAGAAGCATTGAAAATTCGAGAAACAATACATAACAATGGCCGAGAAAAATAACTCTTCTGCTCTTTGTTATTATACTAAAAATGAAGTTATAATAACAAACCACAAAATGCGCGCTTTTTTATAGCAAAGCATTCTCTCAAATATCTTAAACAATTTTCATAAAGATTTACGCGAATAACGTCGTGCAATTGAATCAATATCACCTCGACAAATTCCAAGATCACTAAGTTCATATGTTGAAAGACGACTTAACGCATTAACGGTTCGACGATAACGGCGCCAATTACTATAAAAACGTAGAATATTCATATCCCCTACTCAAACTTTTCATTACACTCTTTAGTTTAAGAATAGAGTATATTACTAAAAAGAGTTGTGTTATAATATCATAGCAGGTATGCATCTACATACAAGATAATGTCCCTTTAACATTTTCCTCATGCGAAAGGGTAACCATTAAAAATATCAACAAGAACATCTTATCCCTAACCAATGGCTAAATTATGTGCATTTTCTGCGGTGATAAACTTCTTCACGTGTAGCTTCTTTGGATTGAATAACTGCTTCCATTTCAACAGTTATCAATAGTCATACGATAATTATGAAAAATTCCTTGAAACATTTGTCTCATACGAAAAGAAAAGCAGCAAAATTATTAATGGCGGAAGTGACGTGTTCCTGTAAAAACCATCGCTAACCCCTGTGCATCAGCAGCGGCGATAACTTCTTCATCACGCATGGAGCCTCCTGGTTGAATAACTGCTGTTGCTCCTGCTTCAGCTGCTGCTAATAAACCATCAGCAAAAGGAAAAAATGCATCTGATGCAACAACAGATCCTTTTGTGAGAGTTTCTGTTAAGCCTGCTCTTTGCGCACTTTCTGCTGCTTTACTTGCAGCAATTTTTGCTGAATCGATGCGGCTCATTTGTCCGGCTCCAATTCCAACTGTTGCGCTATTTTTCGCGTACACAATAGCATTTGATTTAACGTGCTTTGCTACACGAAAAGCAAATTGAAGATCACGCATTTCATCTTGAGTTGGTGCCCGCTTTGTCACTACTTGCAATTTAAGATCATCGACTACCACGTTATCACGTGATTGTACTAAAATGCCTCCTGCAAGTGTTTTCGCAAGAAGTCCTCCACAGCGTGGATCAGGAACTCCACCTGTAATGAGCAAACGAAGATTTTTTTTCTTGGCAATAATTTCACGTGCCGCCATTGTGGCATCAGGAGCAATAATCACTTCTGTGAAAATTTTAACAATTTCTTCAGCACATTCCTCATCAAGGGTTTGATTTAAAGCAACAATTCCACCAAATGCCGATACATTATCACACATAAGAGCTTTCAAATAAGCGTCTTTCAAATTTTCTCCTTCCGCAACACCACAAGGATTGGCATGTTTAATAAGAGCGACAGCAGCGGTTTTTTGCGGATCAAATTCTGCCACAAGTTCAAAGGCTGCATCTGTATCATTCAGATTGTTATAAGAAAGCGCTTTGCCTTGTAAAAGTTTTGCTGTTGCAATACCAAAACGTTTTTCATTATTGCGATAAAATGCTGCCTGTTGATGTGGATTTTCCCCATAGCGCATAACACTTTCAAGATGACCGGAAAAACTCTGCCATGATGGAGTTTCAATTTTTAAATCCCGTGCAAACCACGATGCTATTGCCGTATCATAGGCAGCGGTGTGTGCATAAGCGCGCATTGCTAGCTGATGACGCATAGATAAGCTTAAACATCCATTATGCTGCTTTAATTCAGCTAGAATCGAATCATAATCTTTTATCGCTGTTACAACACCGGTATAAGCATAATTTTTTGCCGCAGCGCGAATCATCGCCGGTCCACCGATATCAATATTTTCAAGAGTCGTTTGCCCATCAGCTCCCGAAAGGATCGTCTCTTCAAAAGGGTAAAGATTCACCACTAAAAGATCAATTCCATGAATGCTGTTCTTTTCCATAGCTTCCCTATGGTTAGGATCTTCTCTTACCCCTAACAAAGCACCATGAATCAAAGGATGGAGTGTTTTTACACGCCCATCCATTATTTCAGGAAATCCGGTAACTTCAGCAACATCTTTTACGGGTAAACCAGCTGCTATGAGGGTTTTTGCTGTTCCTCCTGTTGAAATTAATTCAACATTGTAAGTAGCATGAAGGGCTTGTGCAAAAGCAACCACACCCGTTTTATCAGACACAGAAAAGAGAACACGACGAACCCGATGAAGATCAGGTATGGGAAAATTTTTGGCAACAACACCCATAACAGAAGCCTTAAAAATGAAAGAGTTAAAATTCTAGTAAAACACGCTTATACGTTTATAGCATAAGCCTTTAGCAAAATACACTGAAAGGATAAACTGTCTTTTTAGAATATAGGATGATTCACCTTTTTCTATTATCCTGTAAAAACCTCTCATTTGAGGTGTGGTGATAGGTATAAAAGTCTCATTGAGACATTAAATATTTTTTTGTTGCTTATAACTCAATATCTCATCTTCATAGCAGTTTTGAAACAAAAAATGCATCCGTATGTTCTCTGCTATATTAGCCTTTATACTAGATGAAGGCGAAAGTATTGCGTATATCAATTGGAGTAATCTCTGAAATGGGAAATAATCTAATGAAGCAAGAATATAAAATTATAAAGGCAAAAATGAGTGCTCATCTTTCCTATCATTTTTAAATTTAACTTTATATTTTTCAAAAGCGTTTATGACAATGTTTTTTAAGAGTGAATTTTTTATAGAGTGGAGATAATGCATTGCTTCACATTTTTGGGCATTACATTTTTAATGAATAAACCCTCGTTTTATGATGATTTTTTAAAGAGTGTCGCGTAAATCTTTTGTGGATGGTATAAAGATCTATTGTATGCCTATGATCTTTATTTAACAAAGGCGCAAGTTGGTAGATTTTATTCTCTTTATCAGTTTTCAAGATTCTAAAAATTTTTGTTACTTGAGATGGAAGAGGTATTTTTTTAGTTTTTTTGCCGTAGCAGAAAAAGAAAACCTCCTAACACACCAGCAGCTAAAATAAACCACGTGATTGCATAAACGAGATGATTATTTCGAAAATGGATAATCGTAAGACCAACGACGGGAAGTTTTGCTTGTGGAGATGTTTTTCTGGCATCAATGAAATAAGGGGCAACAGTGGACAAACCAAGTTTTTGTGCCATAGCGGGGAGATCGCGCGTATACCATAAATTTTTGTCAGGATTATTTTTACGCGGGAAAAATCCATTTTTTTCACTCATGCGTAATAAACCTATAATCGTTGTTTGTTCTGTGTCCGTGGTAGAATTTTGCTGAGATAAGGCATTTGTATGCGATTGCTCTGTGTTTTGAAAATTGTTACGTTCATCCATAGGGATAAAGCCACGGTTGATAAAGATCAGTATATTATCAGCAGTTTGTAAGGGAGTCAAAACCCAATAGCCTGTAGTATTTTGAGCGGCAGCAGTGACTAAAATATTTTTATCTGTTAAAAATTTTCCTGTGATAATAACAGGTTGATATTCATATTTTTCAAAAGTAACATCTGACCATTGATTTTTTGGAGGGGCTTTTATGGGGGGTAAATGAATGCGCTGATTGGTACTGGTGATAAGATTTGTTTTCCAGTTTAACCGTTGTACTTGCCATATACCTAATGCACTGAAGAGAAGAAAAAAACAAATACATAAAGTTCCAAATAAAAAAGAAGAAAAACGGCAAGAATTTCCCTGAAGCTTTGTCATGGGGGGGTCTTTTTTGCTCATGATTTGTGCTTCCTTTCGGGACAATAGGCTTTTATTCTAACATGGTATATATTAAAAGAAACATTTTGTACGCTTTTTGGCAGAATTTGCACGCCTTATTGAGGAAAAAGATGAAAAATGAGCCAACAAGAGATGAAAAAGGTTTTATAAAAGACTTGACCTTTTGTTGTCGACCCCCTATTAGAAAGAAACTTCCCAATGATGCCCGTTCAAGGTTGCATTGCGCGTGTTTTGCGTTCATTGTGTCTTTTGGGTATGGGGATTTGAAAGTTTCTTAGAGTTTAAGGGTGAAGTTTATGTCTCGTGCATGTGAATTGACAGGGAAGACGGTTCTGTATGGTAATAATGTTAGCCATGCGAATAATAAGACTCGGCGTCGTTTTTTACCAAATCTTTGCAATGTGACATTGATTTCAGAGGTGTTACAGCAAAGTTATCGCTTGCGTATTTCAGCAAATGCATTGCGTTCTGTTGAGCACCGCGGTGGTCTTGATGGTTTTTTGATTAAAGCAGACGATAAAGAGTTGTCGCAACGTGCGCGTTTGCTAAAACGCCAAATCATTAAGAAAAAAGCTGAGCAAGAAGGTGAGCAAAAGGCTGAACAGGCAGCATAATTGTTAGCGCCATTCTTTTTGGTTTATTAATGCTTTGATTTCGGTTTTCTGTTCTAGAAGTTAAGTTTTTTGCAGGTTGATCGTTTCATTTTATTGGTTCCATATCCCAGGTTAAAAAAATGTCTTCAAGCGGTCTTTTATTAGAACAGCAAAAGAAAAGGTATGTTGTTTTTTCTATTTTTGCAATGTGCCTTGCTGTCACGGCTTCTAATATTTTAGTTCAATATCCTGTCTATTGGTTTGATTTGAATGAGCTGTTGACTTACGGGGCTTTTACCTATCCATTTGCTTTTCTAATCAATGATTTGACCAATCGTTTTTATGGTCCATCTGCTGCGCGGCGTGTGGTTTATGCTGGTTTTTTTACGGGTGTCTTTGTTTCTTGGATATTGGCGACACCACGGCTTGCACTTGCTTCTAGTTTTGCATTTTTATTTGGGCAACTCCTTGATATTGTGGTTTTTACTCCTTTGCGACGTAAAACATGGTGGAAAGCACCTTTAGCAGCAGCGTTGGTTGGTTCAGCTTTGGATACAGTGCTGTTTTTTGCTCTTGCTTTTTCTAGCTCGTTTGCTGTTTTTGATAAGATAACAGGGTATGCAGATAGTTCACTGGTGGAGAGTACTGTTTTGGGAGGGATAGGCATGCCAGTTTGGCTATCGCTTGCTTTTGGTGATTTTTCGGTAAAAATTATTATGAGTCTGTTGATGTTGATTCCTTATGGGACAATTCTTAACATCGTAAAGCTTCCTCTTTATCAATGTCATTCAAAAGATGATTCCTCTTTTGTTTGTCACAAATAAGGATTTTTGTCTTTTTGTTTTCCTGAAGCCAAGAAAATTGTACGCTATGCTTGGTGTGACACGTTAGTTATAATGGATACTTTATCATTTACCAACTTAAGTAAGAACTCCAACACAAAACGCTTTTTTATTTCAAAATTCTCTTGTGAGGAAAAGATAAAGTCATTTGTTTGAGAAGGGGCTAAATATGCTTTTACAAATGATTCAATGTGACAGAAATTGCAACTGATGTTTATTAATAGATTGATTTAAAATGATAACTTATATTTTTCATTTGAGTGAAAGAGCCCAATATCATAAAATTTTACGCGTTTTAAATACTCTTATATTGAGTTAATAAAAATCATTTGCTTGCCTATGTTATAAGAGGAATTGGCGTGCGGACAACGTCATTTGAGAAAGAAATACTTCTTATGAAGAGCTTTAATGCAATAAAAGTGCAATATTAGGCGCTGAAAGTATATTGATTTATCTTAAAAACATTGGAAACTTGAAAGTAGGATTCTGCTTTTGGCTTGTAGCTTGTAAAGTAAAGGATGATTCTGGATTTTGCATTATGCCATATATGGGCGCTGTCGTGAAATAAGCTTGGAAGCAAGGAAGAATGTTTCTTTAAAGTAGGAGTGCGGATAAGATATATAATGGTGTGTTCTTTTTCGTGAATGAAGTAATATTTTTTTTCGTGTTTTTCTTATATTTTATGGGAGTAAAGATTTCTTCTTTTATCCATGAGATGGGAGCTTATGTTGTTAGATCACCCGTGGTGAGTACTGTTTTGGGAAGGTTAGGGGACAGGTTGGCTTTCTCTTGCTTTAGCGATTTTTGCCGAAAAATTGCTATGAATCCATTTATGCCGATTCTTTTATAAAATAATTCTTAGTGTTTAAAATATCCTCTTTGGATGATTCTTCTTTTGCGTATAATAAATACAACTTTTATCTTTTTGTATTACTGAAGGTGAAAGTTTAGGTATTATATTTTCTGTGAGAGCAGCATTTTAGAGCTATGTCTAGAGGAGATACTTTTCTATATACGTGTATTTCAATATTTAAATATAATAAAATAACACAAGATCGAGACAAAAATGGGTGATTATTCAGTCTTTTAATTTGAAGGGTACTCTGGGATATGGTCGTAAATGGAAAGTTCTAAGCAAAACTTTATCAGTCGCAATATAACCAGAAAGTAAAAACAAACTCATTATAATTTTTGAAGATGGTTGGAGCATTTCTTTTAGAATTCATAATGCATCCAGAAAAGTAGAAGCTTCTTTAAAGTTCGATATTCAATTTGTGGGATTATCTTCTCAGGTTTTTAGCCATCAAATTCCGATGGTTTAATGATAGAAATAATTTTTTAAAATGTAATCGTTGTTGATTCAAGGAAGGCTTATTTCTTATAACTATGAGGACTTTTATCACTAAAAAGTACTTCTAATTGTTTTGTTATCGCGTCGGCAAGTTCTTCAGCATTCATAATTGTTACAGCACGTTGATAATAACGTGTTACGTCATGACCAATTCCAATGGCAATGAGTTCGATGGGGGAATGGGTTTGGATTTCTTGAATCACTGCACGTAAATGTTTTTCTAGATAATTGCTGGAGTTGACCGATAGTGTCGAATCGTCAACAGGAGCACCATCAGAAATGACCATAAGAATGCGACGTTGTTCACGCCGTAATAAAAGGCGTTGATGCGCCCAAATCAAAGCTTCTCCATCAATATTTTCTTTTAATAATCCTTCTTGCATCATCAAACCTAAGTTGCGTCGTGCGCGACGCCATGGGGTATCAGCACTTTTATAGATGATATGGCATAAATCATTAAGACGTCCAGGATTATGGGGTTTGTTTTGGTTAAGCCATTGTTCGCGTGATTTTCCTCCTTTCCAAGTTTTAGTGGTAAAACCTAAAATTTCAACTTTGACACCACAACGTTCAAGAGTTTGTGCCAAAATATCGGCACAACTTGCAGCAACGCTAATGGGGCGTCCGCGCATTGAGCCAGAATTATCAATGAGAAGTGAAACAACTGTGTCCCGAAATTGGGTATTACTTTCCATTTTAAAAGAAAGGGGTTGCATGGGGTCAATAATTAGACGTGGAAGCCGTGCTGTATCAAGATATCCTTCTTCAAGGTCAAATTTCCAGTTGCGATTTTGTTGCGCCATCAAGCGGCGCTGGAGACGGTTTGCTAAACGCCCAACGATGTTTTGGAGATGATTGATTTGCTTATCAAGATAACGGCGTAAGTGATCTAACTCGTTTTCAGAACAAAAATCTGTTGCTTCCAAAATTTCATCAAATTGACGGGTGAATATTTGATAATTGCCAAGTCTTTCCATTTGTTCCGAATCAGAAAAAAGGTGTTTGGGTTTGTGCGGCTTTTCTTGCCAAGGTCCATTTTTTTGCTCGCCGTCAGCTTGATCATTGTTGTTTGATTGTGTCGCTTGTGTTTTTCCGTCGTCTTGCACATCACTTTCTTGTTCAGTGCTGGTTTGTTCTTCACTTTGAGCGTGTTTTTTGTTTTTACTCTCTTCTTCTCTTTGGTCTTGAGGTTCACACGCATTTTTTAATTTTTTATTGTTTTCACTGTTAGAAGCTTCAGCTTGTTGCACTGTCATTTTGAGTGTAACAAGCATTTGGCGAACAATCTGTGCAAAAGTCTGTTGGTTGTAAATATGATGTGTAAGTTCATTAAGCTCTGCTGCGGCTTTTTGTTCGAGTTCTTGACGCCACAATTCTAAAACAGGGCCTGCTTCTTTTGGGGCAGGGCGCTTTGTTACTTTTTCACGCAATAAAAGTGCAATCGCTTCTTGGATGGGAGCCTCACTTTGGTCGCTAATCTTATGATAATGGGCTCTTTTGTATTTATCGGCGAGCATGACATCAAGATTTTTTGCAAGTCCCTCCATGGCTAAAGTACCAATTGCTTCAACACGTGTTTGTTCGAGGGCATCAAAGATAGCACGTGCTTCTGATTCTGGTGGAGAAAATTGCATGTGAATGCGGTTGTCATGCCATGCTTTGCGCAGAGCCATGGAATCACCTAGTCCGCGGGTAATAGTGATGTCTTTATTCGTTGCGTATTGAGGTAATTCTGGTAAACGCGCGCAACTTTCGCTTAAAGATGGTCGGTTATGACTAAAGGAAACTTCAAGGTTGTTTGTGCCTGCAATCGCACGCATACAGGTGGAAAGTGCTTTTTTAAAAGCTTCAGTATTAAGAGTGTTGTTTGAAGAGTCTTTTGCCGGATTTTTGTTGTCGCCAATATCGGTAGCCATGAGTGACAGATTCCTTAAGGCGAAACACCATGAATGAGTGATTCGGGAAGCTCTTGTCCAAAGGCGCGTTGATAAAATTCTGCAACAGTGGCACGTTCGAGCTCATCACATTTATTGAGAAAGGTTAATCGGAAGGCAAAGCCGACATCTTGAAAAATTGTTGTATTTTCTGCCCAAGTAATGACGGTACGTGGACTCATGACAGTTGAAAGATCTCCATTGATAAAAGATTGGCGTACCATATCAGCAACATGAACCATTTGTGAAATTATCTTTTTTCCTTCAGTCGTTTGAAAGGATTTGACCTTTGAACAAATGATATTAACCTCTTTATCATGGGGTAAATAATTGAGTATTGTAACAATAGACCAGCGGTCCATTTGAGCTTGATTAATTTGTTGGGTACCATGATAGAGACCCGTTGTATCGCCAAGACCAATGGTGTTTGCCGTTGCAAAAAGACGAAACGCTGGATGGGGAGAGATGACACGGCTTTGATCAAGTAAGCTTAGTTTTCCAGAGGTTTCAAGAACGCGTTGGATAACAAACATAACATCGGGACGCCCCGCATCATATTCGTCGAAAACAAGAGCAATATTATTTTGATAAGCCCATGGCAAAATGCCCTCTTTAAATTCAGTGATTTGTAAGCCATCTTTTAAAACGATAGCATCTTTTCCTACAAGATCGATACGACTTACATGACTATCGAGATTAATGCGAAGACAAGGCCAGTTAAGACGTGCAGCAACTTGTTCAATATGCGTTGATTTCCCTGTACCGTGATAGCCAGAAACCATTACACGGCGGTTAAAGGTAAAACCTGCGAGAATCGCTAAAGTTGTTTGCTGATCAAAAAGATAATCAGGATCGATATCAGGAACGTGGGGACTTTTTGTGCTAAAAGCAGGGACTTTCAGATCTGTTTCAATATGAAATAGATCGCGAGCACAAAGTGTAATATCGGGCAAATTTTCAACGGTAAGATTTGTCATTATGTTTCTGGAAGGGAGAGGACGCTATTTATTCATTAGAAACGATACAAGAGTTAAAGTATTTATGCAATGCTCTATAATGAGAGCCTTAGATATTGAAGAAAGATTTTTTTACGTATTCTATAATGTTTTGCAAAAAAAGTAACATTTTGCGCAAATAATGATGGTCTAAATGAAAATAGACTCATATAAGCGCATGTTTTCAGCACAAACCAGACTTTTTTAGCAAATTGTAAGCATGTAAAACATCACGAAAGCGCTCTTCTGAAGCACGATTACCACCATTGGAATCAGGATGGTGCTTTTTTACCAACTCTTTATATTTCATTTTGATGTCTTCTGCTGAAGCGTTTGCCTGTAGTCCCAGTGTATCAAAAGCTTTTGCTTCTAAGGGCTTTAATTTTCGTGAGAACTTATTGCTTGAATGCTGCCCAGTAAAAAGCGTGAAGGGATCGCGCATGCGATTTTGATAGGCAGCTGTGCCAGAGCGAATCTTTGCATAATTCGCGGCTGTTTTTTTCGATGTACCATTGCTCAGATCTGTAGGCCATGTCGGACGATGTCCTGTGAGAGCATCCTTTTGAAATTTTGCGATATCTTTATTGCTAAGACCAGAGAAGTAATTAAAATTTTTATTATAGGCGCGTACGTGTTCAATACAAAAATATAAATATTGTCCTTCGTGATTTCGACCTGCTGGTGCTTTATGGGATCCTGTTTTTTCACAACCTTCCCACTGACACTGTTGTGCTTCTGTCTCAGCTTTTTGTTTTTTATTTGAGCTTATGCGAATTGAATCGAATAATTTAGATGTTATTGTCATATTATTGGTTTATGCAAAATTGATTAATTTTACAAGAATTGACTTTTGAAAAATTTGTTTTCACACTTATTCTATTATGAAAAAGGTGTATTTTTGCACGTTCATTTTGTTTGAGGAATGAAAAATGTTTATAGAAACAATAATTCAGAGAAAGCTTCAGGATGCTTTTCATCCGCAAAAGCTTGAAGTGATTAACGAAAGTCATCTTCATGAGGGACATCCTCATAATGAACATGCTTTTGATGGTAAAGGAGAAACACATTTTCGAGTGAAAATTTTATCTTCTTCTTTTTCTAATATGACACGCGTAGAAATACATCGAGCGATTTATAAAGTTTTACAAGAAGAGTTAGCTACTTGTGTTCATGCTTTGGCACTTGAGGTTGAAACACTCTAATTTTTTGATGAGACGTTTTTAGGAACGGGGATGGGCCTTTTGATAGATTTTTAACAAATGGTCTGTATCAACGTGGGTATAGATTTGTGTGGTGGAAAGACTAGCGTGCCCAAGAAGCTCTTGAATCGTGCGCAAATCTCCCCCCCGTGATAAAAGATGGGTGGCAAAAGAATGGCGCAGTGTATGAGGCGTTGCAGTTTCTGGTAAACCAAGGCTTGCTCGTAAGTTGCGTACAGTTTTCTGAATAATGGCGGGCTGTAGGGGACCGCCTCGTGCCCCGCGAAATATGGGTTGGTTATCCACTAAAGGATATGGGCAACATTTGAGATAATTTTGTACAGCTTCGTAAACAATTTTGATGAGAGGAACAAGGCGTGTTTTGCCGCCTTTTCCTGTTATAAATAAACTTGTTTTTTCAGGATCAGAAAATTGTTCTGGTGTGAGGCTTAAGGCTTCTGATATTCGCATTCCACAGCCATAGAGAAGCATGAGGACAGCAGCATTACGAGCGCTAATCCAAGGTTCATTTTCCAGTTGATTTTCTTGTTTGACTATGTGAAGTGCTGATTTTATCGCTAAAGGTTTTGGGAGCAATTTGGGGTGTTTGGGGCTTCGGATAAGTTGAGCCGCGGGAACATTGACGATTCCTTCACGTGATAAGTATTTGAAAAAAGAACGGATGCCTGCTACTCCGCGGCTTAAAGAGCGCGCACTTACATTGTTTGTACGCCGATAAGCAAGATAAGCACGCAAGTCACTGATGCGTAAATGAGCAAGATCTGTAAGGGTTGGTGTATGGCTTAAGTGTTGACAGAGAAAAGACAAAAATTGCCGCGTATCACGTTCATAGGCTTGCACTGTTTGTGCTGACATACGACGTGTTTGGGTAAGACACTCTAACCAATTTTTCCTTGCGTTTAAAATTGCATGGTCTGCTGGAATGAGAGGAATATTTTCATCTTTTCTCTTGTCGTTTTTGATGGGCATTATCTAGTTGAGAGTTTCTTTCTTTTTAGATTTTTCATCGTTAGAATGACCATTCTTGTTTTGGGGTTGCTCTTCACGATTGATAAGTTGCTTTTCACCTTTGAGAGAGAGTATTTTCACAAGATTGTGTGTTGACATCAAATGCGCAAAAATTAATCCTAAAAAGCCATTTTTATGAAGTTTGGCAAGTTGGCTTGCTGATAATTTATTCAATTTTTCTTCATCAACAACCCAAAAATGTTCCAATTGCGCTGAGAGACCTTTATCGTTTTTCACATTGATGGATTTTTGGCTTAGAAGATCCATTTCTACAAGAGCATCAATAAACTCAGAGGTTTTCTCCATAGCGATTTTAAAACTTTCAAGAAAGCGAATACGTTCTTCCATAAAAGGAGAAATAGAGCCATCGGAATTAAAAAGTTCTGTTCCTGCAACTTCATTAAACATACCGGACTGTTGATCAAAGCAGACAGAAAGTTCTTTTTCATTGCTAATTTGTGCCAAAACAAAAGGATAGCGACGGACAAAAGCTGGAACATAAGTATTGTTTTTCCAACTTTTATCAGAAGCGATATAGTCATTTTCGTCATTAGAAAGACCGACAAGAGCTGCGGATGTGTAGTGCCGTTTTTTTTGTTCATCTTCGGCGCACATAAATAAAATAGGATAGTCTAGCGCTGCTTGAAAATATTCAGTACTTGCTAAAGGAACCCAATGAGTATCCTTGGCAAAAGACATATCAGTTGGAGGAGCAAATTTTAGATTTTTATGGGAAATTTTGTTGATTGGTGTGATATCTTTGTAAAATAGCATAATATTTGCCATAAGACTTTCTCCTTTATTAATTTGTTTTTTGTTACCAAGAAAGGTCTTTTAGAAGATTGTCTCATATGGCAACAAGATTGAATAGAAAACTATAAGATTGAAGGGTTCATTTTTGAGAGATAATATTTTTGCATGAAGTA
This sequence comes from Bartonella sp. AP331QHHD, assembly GCF_042195905.1. Lineage (NCBI taxonomy): Bacteria > Pseudomonadati > Pseudomonadota > Alphaproteobacteria > Hyphomicrobiales > Bartonellaceae > Bartonella > Bartonella sp. AP331QHHD. The sequence continues at coordinate 124,930 of NZ_JBHIPG010000007.1, read as the reverse complement.
TAATAAAGAAAAGCTTAAAAATAAAGTCTATCTTGCCATTATTGGTATGCCTCATGGTATAAAAGGAGATGTTTTTGTTAAAATTCTAAGTGCTGAGCCACAGCGTTTCAAGTTTTACAGCACTCTTTATGATGATATGGGGCGTTCTTATGAAATTGTAACTCTTCGCATACAAAAAAATAAGGCGATTGTACGTTTTAAAGGGGTAGAAAATCGTAATGCGGCTGAGTCTTTAAAAGGGATTCGCCTTTATGTGACGCGTGATCAATTAATTGATGATTTGATGGAGGATGAGTTTTATCAAGTCGATTTAATAGGCTTGTGTGTCCAAGATTGTGGGGGGAAAATCTTAGGTGAAGTGTGTGGTTTTTTTAATTTCGGGGCTGGTGATTTGCTTGAAATACGTTTGAATACAGGTAAAAGAGTTCTTATTCCCTTTAGTAAGGCGGCGGTACCAGAAATTTGTATGGATTCTGGTTTTCTTGTTGTTGATCCCATGGCCGCTGGTTTAATTGATGGGGGAGACAATGATAAAAAGGAAATAGCTTGAATCTAAAAATAAAGATGAAGGTAAAAAACAACAGATGAATTTCGTCAATAAAAAGTGGAATGTGTGAAAATATTAAAAATGCTCTTTTGAGCAGATATTGTAAGCACTTTATTTCGAAATAGTCCTGAATTTTTAGAGTCTTTTTTTAGTGTAAGTATTTAGAAGGATCGTATTGAATATGGCGCAGATCAAGAAGACTCAGATTAACGCTATAGCGTTAAAATTCTTGTTTGTGCTATTTTTGCTATTAAGAGTCTGTTTAAGAAAATAAGGATAAGAAATAAAATGAAATTTCAGGCGCGCGTTTTAACCCTTTATCCTGAAATGTTTCCTGGTTTTTTAGGGTATTCTTTAGCAGGGCAAGCTTTAGAGCGTGGAATTTGGTCACTGGAGACGGTACAGATTAGGGATTTTGCTTTAGACAAACACCATAGCGTTGATGATAAACCTGCTGGTGGGGGAGCTGGTATGGTAATGCGGGCGGATGTATTGGCGGCTGCTCTTGATTGCTGTCCACAGGATTCGCCAAGATTGTTGATGAGTCCACGTGGGCGTCCTTTTGACCAAGCTTACGCGCATAGCTTGGCTCGTGATACGGGTGTAACGTTAGTTTGTGGACGTTTTGAAGGGGTTGATGAGCGAGTCATAGAAGCACGAGAATTAGAAGAAGTTTCTATTGGTGATTATATTCTTTCAGGGGGTGAAACAGCTGCATTGGTTATCTTAGATGCTATTATACGTCTTCTGCCTGGAGTGATGGGGAATGCAGCTTCTGCAAGGTGTGAAAGTTTTGAAAATGACTTGCTGGAACATCCGCAATATACCCGCCCTTCTCTTTTCGAAGGGCGGGGTATTCCGCCTGTATTGCTCTCAGGTCATCACAAAGCGATCGCAGATTGGCGTCAAAGCCAAGCCGAATTGTTAACACGTCAACGTCGCCCTGATCTTTATGCGCGTTATAATAAAAATCATCAGAAAACTTGATTCATATGATAAGGTGGTGTATTGCATGGCTCTCTTTTTAGAGAGTTTTTTATAAAAGGTTTTCTGTAGTTCCAAAATTAAAATGAAGGAATGGTGTATTCGCTCCTGTGTAAGACATAGCCTAAAGAGCTCCTTATTCTTAATAAAGGCTTTTTTGGTAAGAGTTGAGCGCTCTGACTGTTCGATAAAGAACATGAAGGATAAAAGAAATGAATATTATCGCACAGCTTGAAGCTGAACAATGTGCAAAAATTGAAGAAAAGCGCCAATTTCCAGCATTTCAGCCAGGAGATACAGTCCGTGTTATGGTGCGTGTGACAGAAGGTACACGGACGCGTGTTCAGGCTTATGAAGGTGTCTGTATTGCGCGTTCAGGCGGTGGGTTGAATGAGACCTTTACAGTACGCAAGATTTCTTATGGTGAAGGGGTGGAGAGGGTATTTCCTGTTTATTCTCCTTTGATTGAAGGTGTTGAGCTGGTGCGCCGTGGTAAAGTGCGCCGTGCAAAACTCTATTATCTACGTGGCTTGAGAGGTAAAGCTGCACGTATCGCTGAAAAGAGAGATTATCGGAAAAAAGCTGAAAAGGTTGTTGAGAAAGTAGAAGCAGCATCTGTCAGCACAGATGTTGAAAAGCAAGTTTCTGAGTAAAGATTATATCGGCTAAACTTTATGCAAAAGCGGCTTTTATGCCGCTTATTTGTGTCTTTCTTGATTCGTTTTGCCTTTTAAAAGGCTTGGAGTGGACATAAAAATGTTCAATCTATCAATTTTTCCTCTTTTTATTCTTAATTATGGGTGCAGTTTAAGAGACTATTGCATATATCGTGAATACTCAAAAGGATAAGTTTAATCTGAAAAAATGTCTGTTTATATTTGGAAAAGATTTTAGACCTTTGACGTGAAGATAAAAGTGTATTAGATTAAGGCGAGTTTTGCGGATCATATCCGGAGAGTAATCGGTTTTTTTATGCGTGACCTTTAATCCGTTATTTGAGACAACCGACCTGTAATATCGGTATCTTGAGATGCCAAACAAGTAAAAACGAGAGAGTATGTTTAGTCGTTTTGCGCGAACTTTCTCGTTCATTGCGGTTGCAAAAACCAGGTCAGGATATTTTATGATAAACCAGGTCAGGATATTTTATGATAGAGACAACTAGGATAAAAGAGCGCCCTCGTTCCCCTCATATAAGTATTTATCGTTGGACAATTACTATGGCCATGTCCATTGCACACCGCATTACGGGTATGGCACTTTATGTTGGAACGGTTTTTCTTGCTGTTTGGTTAATTGCTATTGCGTGTGGCGAGGAGACATTTAGAACAGTTTACGAAATTTATAGTTCTTGGTTTGGATTGTGTATTTTGTTTCTTTATACTTTGGCAGGGGTTCATCACATGGTTGGTGGTGTTCGCCACATTGTTTGGGATCTGAAGCCTTGCCTTTTGGCAAAAGAAAAGGCAACAGTCACTGCTTGGGCGACAGTGTTTATTTCTCTTATTGTTACTTTTGCGATTTGGATTATTGGATATACCGTTGTTTAGCTGGGGGTGAAAAGAGACATGAAAAAAGATTTTCGAACGGAACTTGGAAAAGTACGGGGGCGTGGCAGTGCTCATGAAGGAACAGAGCATTTTTGGCTAGAACGTTTGACGGGGTTTATCAATCTACCACTTTTGATATTTTTTATTGTTCTTATTCTTTCGCTTGTGGGAAAGGATTATAGTATTGTGCGTGCAAGACTTGCACATCCTATTGTTGCTATTTTGATGGGATTGATGACTTTTTCGGTCCTTTATCATATGAAACTTGGTATGCAGGTAGTGATTGAAGATTATATTCCACGTGAAGGTTTTCGGATATTCTTTTTGACGTTAAATATTTTATTTTGTTTTCTCATAGGTGGTATCATTATTTTTTCTCTTTTGAAAATTGCATTAGGGGGTTAAACAAGTATGGCGGGTACAGGATCATCTCTGGGTGCTAAAGCAGGTAACGCCCCTTATCGCACTGTAGATCATAAATTTGATGTTGTTGTTGTTGGGGCAGGTGGTGCAGGATTACGTGCGACACTGGGTATGGCAGAACAAGGATTAAAGACAGCTTGTATTACGAAGGTTTTTCCAACGCGCTCACATACGGTTGCAGCACAAGGGGGAATTGCTGCATCGCTTTCAAATATGGGACCTGACAATTGGCAGTGGCATTTATATGATACCGTGAAAGGTTCTGATTGGTTGGGCGATACCGATGCAATGGAATATTTGGTGCGTAATGCTCCTGCTGCTGTGTATGAATTAGAACATTATGGCGTTCCTTTTTCGCGAACGCAAGAAGGCAAAATTTATCAGCGTCCTTTTGGTGGACATACGACACAATTTGGTGAAGGTCCGCCTGTTCAGCGTACTTGCGCAGCAGCTGACCGTACAGGCCATGCCATTTTGCATACGCTTTATGGACAAAGCTTAAAGCATAATGCGCAATTTTTTATTGAATATTTTGCACTCGATCTCATCATGACGGATGGGGTTTGTACGGGGGTTGTGGCATGGAATCTCGATGATGGTACAATACATCGTTTTTCTGCCAAAATGGTTGTTCTTGCAACCGGTGGTTATGGACGGGCTTATTTTTCTGCGACATCGGCGCATACCTGTACGGGTGATGGTGGTGGAATGATCGCACGCGCTGGATTGCCACTTCAGGATATGGAGTTTGTGCAATTCCATCCGACAGGGATTTACGGTTCTGGCTGCTTAATTACAGAAGGAGCTCGTGGTGAAGGAGGCTATTTAATCAATTCTGAAGGTGAACGCTTTATGGAGCGTTATGCACCTTCCTTTAAGGATTTGGCTTCACGTGACTTGGTTTCGCGTTGTATCACACTTGAAATTCGTGAAGGGCGTGGCGTTGGACCTAAGAAGGATCATATTCATTTGGTTCTCAATCATATTGATCCTGCAATCTTGCATGAGCGTTTACCAGGGATTTCAGAATCAGCACGGATATTTGCAGGGGTGGATGTAACAAAAGAGCCTATCCCCATCTTGCCAACGGTTCATTATAATATGGGTGGGATTCCTACCAATTACTACGGGGAAGTTCTCAATCCAACGGCTGATTCGCCTGATCGTATTCAACCAGGGCTGATGGCGGTAGGAGAAGCAGGATGTGCTTCTGTTCATGGAGCTAACCGCTTGGGGTCAAATTCATTAATTGATCTTGTGGTGTTTGGTCGTGCTGCTGCCATTCGCGCGGGTGAAGTTATTGATCGGAATGCAGAAATTTCACCCATCAATGAAGAAGCTGTTGACGAAATTATAGCGCGTTTTGATCGTTTACGTTTTGCACAAGGGGCAATACCAACAGCTGTATTGCGTGAAAAAATGCAACGCACGATGCAAGAAGACGCAGCAGTCTTCCGTACAGAAGATTCTTTGAAACAGGGATGTCAACGGATGAATAAAATCTGGGGGGAATTGTCGGATCTCAAAGTCACAGATCGTTCTCTGATATGGAATTCTGATTTGGTTGAAACATTAGAGCTTGAAAATCTTATGGCGAATGCAATCATGACTGTTTATTCTGCCGAAGCACGTTCAGAAAGCCGTGGCGCTCACGCTCGTGAAGATTATCCAGAGCGTGATGATAAAAACTGGCGTAAACATACGATTTCACATTTGTCAAAAGAGGGTAAGGTGACATTATCATATCGACCTGTCCATGTGGACCCGTTAACATCTGAAGCTGATGGTGGGATCGATTTAAAGCGCATTGCACCTAAAAAACGGGTTTATTAAGGGGAGAATGAAATATGGTACAAATTAAGCTTCCCAAAAATTCCCAAGTAAAACCGGGAAAGGTTTGGCCTAAACCTGAAGGTGCTACAAAGCTGACGGAATTTCACGTGTATCGTTGGTCGCCTGATGATGAGGAAAATCCTCATTTAGATACTTATTATGTGGATCGTTCTGCTTGTGGTCCTATGATTCTTGATGGGCTTTTGTTTATTAAAAACCATATTGATCCAACTTTGACACTTCGTCGATCATGCCGTGAAGGCATCTGTGGTTCATGTGCGATGAATATTGATGGAACCAATACATTAGCTTGTACCAAAGGGATGGATGATGTAAAACATCCCATTAAGGTCTATCCGTTGCCTTCCATGCCGGTTGTTAAAGATTTGGTTCCTGATTTAAAGCGTTTTTATGCACAACACCGAGTCATTGAGCCTTGGTTGCAAACAGTTTCTCCTGAACCTGCAAAAGAATGGTTACAAAGTCACTCCGATCGCCAAAAAATCGATGGCCTTTATGAATGTATTTTGTGTGCGTGTTGTCAGACTTCATGTCCAAGTTATTGGTGGAACGGTGATCGTTATTTGGGGCCCGCTGTTTTGCTTCAAGCTTATCGCTGGATTGCGGATTCACGTGATGAGATGTGTGGTGAACGTCTTGATAATTTAGAAGATCCTTTCCGCCTTTATCGTTGCCATACGATTATGAATTGTGCGCAAACTTGTCCAAAGGGATTAAATCCAGCGAAAGCGATTGCTGAAATTAAAAAACTCATGGTTGAACGCCGCCTTTGAAAATTTACTGATTGATCAAAATAAAGCGCAAGGTGGGAAATTGTATCTCCTTTTAGCAATTAAATCTCTAAAAGAAGATCGGCTGCTTATGGGGGCGCAGTAGCTATAATCATTCTAAAAGCGAAGTAATCTCTAAAAATTAAGCAATCCTTGTAGAAGCAATCCTTGCAATGGCTGAGCAGAAAACTCATAGTTGAATATTATCTTTGAAATTTGACCGATTAACGAACAGTAAAAAGAAAAATAGAAAATTGTGCATGTTTTTGTGCCTCTTTGAGGCTTAATCTCTAAAAATTTATTGGCTTCTATGAGGCGGTTAGTATAGTTATTATTGCCTTTAAAAAGGCATTAGTCTTTCGAGTAAACTATACTTTAAATAGCGTTCTATGTAAAAACAATAAAATCAATATGCCATGTGTTTTTATTTTTATTAAATTCGCATCATAATTTATACTTTGATACAGATTTAAGTAATCATTTTTTATAAAAAATGATTACTCTGTATAAATATAGCACAAAAACAAATGCTGATACAAATATTAAACGCATGTAAATTATCTAAATGAAATACAAAGGAGTGATCATTATGACAATTCGTCATTTTACGACACATTTATTGTAATATCGAAAACATTGCTAATATTCAAGGATTAGGAATTTTTGATAATATCATTATATATATAAAGGTCATATTTTTTATTTTAAAGATTGGATTGTTAATCGCATTAAAAAACAAAATTTATAGTTCTCAAAGAATGGAGAACGTAAAATCCCTCTCTATTGTAGAGATAGATCATACAGTTAAGGGGGAAGTAATTTAAAATTATTGTAACGTCATAGATTTAAATTCATTAAAGAGCAGATAAGACGTTTGAAAAATAGCAAATTTATAGGTTTCTCTAAAAATTTAGAAAATGATAGTAAGAATTCTAAGAACACGTGTTGCGAATGTGGAATAAGCGGTGTTTGTAGGTTCGTTTGAGTTGAATAAATTCAATCATCAAAGAAAATATGTTGTATTTTGACGAGTTTCGGAGGTTTTGATTTTATATGTTTTTATCTATAAAAAATAGAGATTTCTAGGTTTAGATCTTATTTATTATGTTAGGGTATTTCATTGTTCTTGTATGTATGCTTAAGAAAGTTGTTTAAGCAGTAAAAGTGTTTTTTATTTTTCAGCATAAAAGATATTTCTTAACATGAAAAAGAGGTGTCCAAGTATTAACGGTATAATCAGTCATTGTTTTGGTATTTATTCTGTTGTGCTGTAAAACACTATCTTATTTAGGATGTGGTAATTAGAGTGGTTAGAAGGTGAAATCTGCTAGGTGAGGGGGCGGATTGTTTGCAGATCAGTGGCGTGTTAAGAGGCTTCGTCCTTTGAGGTGTGATAGGTGGAGTCTGTTAGCCAATTACGTAAATGAGAGAGAAATCTACGTGGACAGGTTTTTAACCTAACCTCTCTTATATATTGTGATAGGAAATTCACATTAATAAGGACTACGGCCGGTTACAGAAAATAGAAATCATTGCGAAAAAACAAGCGTGCTTGTTTTAAAATTTTTAATATTTGTGATCATAAGGGCCTGCGAAATTTCCTGTAGTATCACGCAGACCGTTCGTATTCTCGAGCCAAGAATTGTCCATATATCCTCTTCAATCTGATCTTCACGAATTGATGCAAGAGATGGGTACGAACACCTGTAAGAATAAGCAGATGCAAAGCCAGTTGTATCATTATTGTTGCTTTGCAGAGTGTTTGATAAAAATCTGGAACATTTCTCCAATTCATTGCCGGTTTATTAATGACTTTATGGCGTTGTTTTTTTAAAAGAGCTTTTGCTGTTGCAGCTTTTACTTATCAGATGGGAGTTAAGAGTATTATGTATCTCTGTTGGCGCAATCTTTGAAAGTTGCTTACAGCCGCCTAATTTGAGGAGAATATGAAGCTGTAAAGGTGCAAACCAGTTTCCATTTTTAGCATCATTTTTTAATTCTGCTTTACGGCTTTCAAAAGCATCTAGAGTAATGTCTTTTAAATAATAGAGATTACACATTGCTTCACGCTTTTGTTTCTCTCGTTCTTTAATAAGATCAAAACCCTTATGTAAAACAGAACGCCCCGAACCAAATACACTTTGCTTGTCAATTTGCACGCTTGTTTTTAAGAAACCTTTCTTTAAGGTGCCTAAGCTTATTTCACTACAGAGTTCGTGGATGGTATAATGGTAAAGCCCCGATGAATAATATAAAATTTATAGAGCATCTCCATTTTTACACTTCATAAAAGAACAAGTTGGGCGCCATTAGACACTTTGCAAACTCCCAATGTTGTGACAATTTTTGGCATTTTGGATGGTTTATAAAAGGCATTTTTAGTGCTTTTTTGTACAGTTTCATTCTATACGGCTTTATTTACTTATAATGTGCAAGAGACATGGTTTTGGTTAATAAACAGCTTTGAAATGAGAGAATCCTACGGTACTAAGATCTTTTATCCAACACGCAAAATAATGAACACTCTTTATAAGACAATGTGATGCATCTTAAGAAGAGTGATTGTAGATCTGTTCTTTTAGGAATTTTTGCTTTTTGTGGTGCAGAGAAGAGAGCAGGAATATTCAGAGTAGAGCTTACCTTATGTAGTCTATGGATATCATCTTTAGGAGAGGGACATAAGCCACGTGATATGGTTAGCAAAGCTTGCTTAAGAGAAATTTGGTTGTTTACGAACAACTGGAGGTTAAGAATCTTTCTTCGTCCGAAGAAGACGTCGTATATACTACTATACTTTTTATTACCAAATAGAACGTGGTTTATGGATGCTAAATCGAAATGATAATTTATTTCGTATGAGGTTTTCCGTATTTGGAGATTGTTTGGTTAAAAAACATATTTATTAATCACTTGAAAATAGCGCTTAGAATTTTTAAACGATAAGTTTTGGTCTTGATGACAATAATTATTTGTGATGATCGAAAGTACCTATTTTACGAAGCTTTCATTGATAGGCGAATCAAAATTTATTCTTTTCTTTTGTTTAAATATTTATTTTGCAGCTATTTTTTCTTTTTTGCATCAAAGATACTTTTTCAAAAGGTAAATGGAAAGAATGATCAAAGGCAAGAGAATAAAGAGAGCCTTATGTATAATTTGGTTTTCTCGTAGAGTTGTTGTCTATTAACTTTTTTCTTTTTTTCTTCATGAAGAGTGTAGAAAATCCATTGGAGAAGCAAAGAGAATAGGAAAAGTTAAATAAATAGCCGTAACAATTAGTTACGGCTATTTTTGTTTGCTTCATATTACCGAGAGAGGAAGCTCCCCTTAAGCGATTTTTGATTTAGCAAAAATCGGGTCGTAAAAGACTTCAGAGAGTTTTCTATCTTTAAAGAACAACACTACGTCAACTGTTGTATAGAGAACGATTTTTATCATTTCTAACTCGAGTTGCCGGCCAATTTCTGATCTTTTAATCAAGGTGGCACATCGCTCAAATGTTTGCAAAGCGCTGTTGGCATGCGTTGTTGTAATCGATCCGGGATGACCAGTGTTGAGCGAATTGAGATATTCCCATGCTTCATTGCCTCGCAATTCAGCGAGAAAAATTCTGTCAGGCGACTGACGCATACACGCATCTAGGCATTCTTCAGCTGAAACACGGCCTACATTGTTACCATAAATCATATGTACATGATTGGGATGATTGGGTAGAAAAAGCTCATGAACATCTTCAATTGTGATAATACGCTCCTCTACAGGGACCTTTTCAATTAAAGAGCGAGCAAATGTTGTTTTACCAGATCCTGTTTTGCCTGCAATAATAATGTTGCGTTTGTGAAGGACGCATTCTTCCAAAAATTCAAGAATTTTTCCCTCACGTTTACTTTGTAAGAGTTGAACTTCAAATGGTTCCAACCGTGTGAAGTCCTGCCTCGATAACAAGTTATTGGCTTCTTTTGCTGAAGGCTTATTAAAACTTACATCAGAAAAATCGTCAAATGCCCCTTCTTCTTTGAGTTCTTCTAACGTTTTAACTATGAGAGAATGTTTACGAATTACAAAGGAAAGAGCACCATCAACAACAGCTGGTGTTTGTATAATTGTACCACGTTGTCCACCAGGCAAGAGCACATAATTAATACTTCTGGGAGCCATACCGTTATAAACGATAATAGCTGTAATAAGCGTTTGCAAAAAAGTGGTTGTTAACTCTGGTACGCTATGTAGTTGCCAACCCTTAAAGCTTTTCGTCCATACTTCACAGGGGCGGCAAATCGATAATTCAGTGATCGTGGGATCTTCTAAAAAACAATCAAGCGGTTGCAGAAGCTGAAAAACTGCTTGATCTTTTTGTATCGGGTTAACGTGTGACGAGACTGTAGACATCGCTGAAATCCAGATCACGAGCAACAAAAATATTTACTCGTTCGCCTTGGTTTTTGTAAAGTGTTGGTGTGATATTGATGGAATTTTGAAGAACATCGATTGCTATAGATTCAGCATTCTGAGCTCCTTTATTTTGTGAGTTATCTTTATTTTCTTTGCTGCTTTTACCAACTTTTCCTCTTACCCATTCTCCTAAATCACCGATAATGCTTACCATAATTGCACTACCAAATCGTTCCCAAAAATGTCTGTCAACCCAGCCACCAATACCCGCTTCACCCAGAGGACCTGTGCCTGGTGAGTCAAGATTGACAACAACACCAGAAGGCGTTTCAATGCGTAACCATTGCACAAACACGCGCGTTTGTCCTTGTTGTATGCCACTTTGGTAAAAACCAACAACTTTAGAACCACGGTCAAGCAAAACAACACGTCCACTCGTGGAATAAATATCGCGTGTTAAATGACACGTCGTCATTCCGGGTTGTGATGTAATGATTTTTGTTTCTAACGTACAATCTATTTGCGTTCCTTGTGTAATCAAAAAGTCACGGTTACGAAGTTGCATCGCATGTGATTGACCTAAACGCACGGGCTGAAGGTTATCAAATAATACGCCATTACCTCTATCATTATTCGATGCTTTATTATTTGTATCTGTAGATCCTTCGCTACCACCGTTGTTAAGGCTAGAACTGAGCATACGTTTGCGTGCTAATTCTTCAGAATCTTGGAGCATATGTGGAGGAATGGCTGTTTGAAGAAGTTTACTCAATGCCGGTGGAATATCCAAGTTTGAATCTTCTGTTTGTGTTGATTTTTCTGCTTCTTCTACAATCTTTGGCTCTTCTATAATCCGAGGGACATAGTTTGGTATAATTTGCTGTACTATTTGTTGTGGTTTTTCTTCCTCAACCTCCACGGTATTACGCATTTTAAAAGCTTTCCAAGTCAAGGCAATCGGTATCGCTACTATGACAATAAGTCCTACCATTAACAATGCACGGGTACCTGGAATTGTTGGACGACGTTCAGAACCTAGTTCGGACCCTCCATAGGTACCTTCAATATGTTTTTGTTCGACGTTGTCCAGTTTTGTACCTTTTCCCTCTCCTTCCTTATTGTCAAACATCATTTTCCTCCTTTATTGATACGATAAACCACCGAAGATACTGTCCCTGTTGTGTTTGGTACGCCATTGGGGTCATAGGCTTCATTAAAAACAGCTAGAGCGCGTTTACCAAGCCGTATAAGCCATTTAGGATTGACCTTATGAACGGCGATAATATCATTAGAACTGCCGATAACGGTGCGTGGTATTAAGCTTTCATTACCTTCAGCATCTACGACATAAATCGATGGCATATCCATGTTAGCGGGAAATTTAAAGTAAGTAATACGCCCATTGTCCCAAGCATTTATCGGAGCAATATCTTGGTGACCACTCATGGTATAACTGAGATTATAGCCGTTGACGCTTTGGTGAAAACCACGTTCAATCGCAAGGCGCCGATTGTTTTCTTCTGACTTTTCATCGTTTGAATCGGGATAATGGAAAGCCAATTCATATGTTGATCCCGCACGGTCATTCCGAAATTGTAGTCGGAATTTATAACTCCGTTTGTCGGTTACAACGATGAGATTGGTATTGGCAAGTTCTGCTTTTGGTTTAATAAAAATATGCCGCCCTTTATGAGCAAAGGCATAGGCTTCAGAATCGCCAAAGGCATGAGTTATGTACTGTTCACCTTCTTCAAGAATAATATGTGTTGCCACACCAAGAACTGTTTCAATTTGAACCACATCGGCTTCGTTATATGTTATATAGCGAATGCGATGATCATATTGTGAATTTGATGGACTTTTGAGCGCCTGCACAGGTACCGTATAAAGAGAAGAAAACGAAGACAATAGAACAACGAACGCAAGTTTTTTCATAACAATCAATTCCTTAATCATTCAACAGTATTTCTGGGTCAGAACGGTAACTTGTTACTTGAAAACCAAGGGGGTTAAGCAATCGATCAGATGATTTCATGGGTGCACCAACATAGGTGTAACCAATTGTTGCAATTTGGTGCTGTTTTGGTCCAGTAGCAGCACCGTTGCTGTCAAGTTGCTGAGTCGTAAAACGTACAGTTGCTTGACCGAGTCCATTAGGCTGGATTGATCGTACTTTAACTGTAATACGTGCTTTGTTGGAAAGCACTTTGTCCCGTGCATTTTCTCCATCATAGATTTTATAATATTCTTGTTGAACAGATGCCGCACTTAAAAGTGCTGTTGTGTCATAGTTCAGTTGAATAGTATCGTAGTCGTAAGTTTCGCGGTTAAGTACATATTGGTTTAGCCAATATCTATCTACAACTTCACCATAGCTTTCTTCGTGTTCACGCATGATTGAGATAACATCAACTGCACCCGTCGTATTATCAACGCGCAATACTAAGGGAGTTGGAGCTGGTTGAGAAAATCCAACAACTCCACATATCATACCGAATAAGCCAAAAAGACCCACAGTACTCGCAACACGCCATGCCGTTCTGCGCGACCTTATAAATTCATTGATAAGATCACGTTCTAAGCCACGGCTTTCTTCATAATAACTTCTAAGTTGTTCGGCTTTCACTGGTTTTGCTTGTTTTGTTTTCATCTGTCTCCTCGCTTGATTTCGGNGTTTTTGTTATCTGATCAATTTTACTGAAAAGTTGCGTGAAAACTGTAAAGTCCATGGAATTCCTCTTTAACGAATTTTCAACTTTTTATCACCTTGAAATATAGATACATGCTAAACGCTTCATTTGCATTTATACATTACCTAAGTATTTTCATTACGATATCTTAGCTTTGATAAAATATTTGTGCCTCTCTTGATTGTTCAGATAGTACTGAACCTTCTACAGTGGCTTTTGTTTTCATGAAAAAAAGTCAATGTTGTAAAGAGTTTTATTAGTTCAATCTTATTGGGGGGATTCTTTTGTTGGCAGAGTTTATAATTTTTTTATACAATAGACGTTTTTGTATATCGATAAGAGTCTTTTCATTGTTGCTTAAATTTCTGACCATTTGTAACTTTGTGTATTCATTTTGGAGCATGGATGACATGCTCTTGATGCGTGTTTGCAACTCGAAAACTTCTCTCAAATTTGTTGTTTTATCTATATCATTTAAGAAATCAGCAATTTGTGTAAAGCGCTTCTCTGCGTCTTGGAAAGCCTGCAAACTTACGGCTTTCTCGACAATTCCATTATAGTTAAGACGTGTATTAATTATATCGTATATCTTCTTCTGCGGCAATGACGAGAAGATGGCCCTGTAATCTTCGCCGTTAACCGCAGTCATAAGGACTTCGATATAACTATACATTTTGAATAGGCTAGAACCCATGTTCTTGTAGTTTTTGTGGGGGGATGGGTAGGGCGGATCTTGTAAAAAATAGTGAATGCTTTTTGTTGTTAAGGTGTGTATTGTGTGTTCTAAGTCTTTTGTTTCACTTTCACTTTCACTTTCTGTTATAGGCTGGTGGATTTTTTTCGCGTTTCCTGTTATAGATTGATGGATTTTTTTCGCGTTTTCGATCTGGCTTTCGTTTGTTGTAATTTGTTGTTTTAATAACTCAATAATTTTCAGATATTCTTCTTTTGAAAAAGGCAAAAGAGTTTGGGCAGTTGAATCCTTATTATCAGAACCCCAACTAAAATTAGATGTTAGAGTTAAATTTATCATCCCCAAAAGGGTAATCATTCCTGTTATAATAAATCGCTTTTTCATCTGTCTTCTCGCTTGATTTCGGCAGGGATTGTTTTATTAATAGGCACGCGGTTCCTATCATTGGGCTGTTTTAGCTTTGGTGCTAATGCACAAGCCGATAAAAGGTTTGCAATCAAAATCACAAGAATGAGCGACTTCATTTTAATATGACTCTTTTTACTGTTATATACATTCTGATATTTATTGTCATTATTCCTATTTTGAACATAAAGTAAAGTGCATGGTGTGTAATTATTTTACTTTTTTATTCCATTTTAATTTATGAAAATAGCTCAATTTCAGTGCAAATATTTTTTACTTTAGGATTGGATATCTTGGTTGATAAAGTCCTGTGGTAAGAGCTATTGAAGTAATAATACTTATTCGCAGGAAACGGTTTACGAATCCGAAGAGAGGCATATCTATAGCGCCACGAATGATGAGCCATCCGTAGATGATGAAAGCGATTGTGAGACCGATTGATACAAAGGGCGTAATTGTAGCTATTGTTTTTGAGGAAATATCCGTGACATATGTTTTTGTTATCTGATCAATTTTACTGAAAAGTTGCGTGAACACTGTAAAATTCACGGAATTCCTCTTTAACGAATTTTCAACTTTTTATCACCTTGAAACATAGATATATGCTAAACGCTTCATTTGCATTTATACATTACCTAAGTGTTTTCACCGTATGCTAGGCATCTCTTTTTTTTCATGGTTAAAAAATTTCATATCAAGTTCGTGTCTTTTCCTTTTGATAAGTGAGTATTCAGCATCACGTAAATGCGCTACCATTTGCATCTTTATAGATTCATTTTGGATCATGACTAATATACCATCGATATGTGCTTGAAGATCAGCAATGTCTTTCAGGTTTTCTTTTATTTGAAGTTCATCAAATAACTGTTTGAGGTATTGAAAACGATTTTCTACATGTTGAAAAGTTTTTAAAGTTACCGCTTTATCTAAAGTCGATACAAATTCTAAACGAGCAAAAATAGACTTGCCTACTTGATCAAAAGTCCCAGAAATTTTGTTTTCTTCCTCCAATGCCTTTTGATATAATTCCCTTGAAAGCTGATTCTTCTTATAGAGAGATTCTGGTTCTTTGAGAAAAAAATTAGAAAGGTCTATTTGCTTTGGGTTTGTTTTCTGATTCTTTGTTATAGCCTGATAGGCTTTTTCTATTTGTGAAAGTTGTTCTTTTTTTAACGCAAGCTGTTTTGTTAAGAGCTCAATAATTTCCCCTTTTTTTAATAGCTTAATAAGCTCCAGATATTCTGCTGGTAGAGCAGGTTGTGGCGATGGAGCAGGTGAATTCTGTTTAGTATCTGATTCCGAAAGAATCTGTGCCCTTAAAAGATTTAGCCGCACGTTACCACCTAAATGATTTCCATCAACATTGCTTGCATGTGCCAGATTTATCATCCCCAAAAGANTTTGGATCATGACTAATATACCATCGATATGTGCTTGAAGATCAGCAATGTCTTTCAGGTTTTCTTTTATTTGAAGTTCATCGAATAACTGTTTGAGGTATTGAAAACGATTTTCTACATGTTCAAAACTTTTCAAATTTACAACTTTATCTAGAACCGATACAGATTGTAAATGCCCAGAAATAGCTTTGCTCATTTGATCAAAAGTCCCAGAAATTTTGTTTTCTTCCTCCAATACCTTTTGATATGATTCCCTTGAAAGCTGCTTCTTCTTATAGAGCGATTCTGGTTCTTTGAGAAAAAAACTAGAAAAGTCTATTTGCTTTGGGTTTGTTTTCTGACTCTTTGTTATAGCCTGATAAGCTTTTTCTGTTTGTGAAAGTTGTTCTTTTTTTAACGCAAGCTGTTTTTTTAAGAGCTCAATAATTTCCTCTTTTTTTAATAGATCAATAAGCTCCAGATATTCTGCTGGTAGAGCAGATTGTGGCGGTGAAGCAGGTGGTAAGTCTACAGTTGGGTCCTTAGGTGGTGTTCGGGATTCGAAAGTTACTACGCTTACACCTGCATTTGCTGGAGCTAGATTCAGTATTCCCCAAAGGGTAATCATTCCTGTTATAATAAATCGCTTTTTCATCTGTCTCCTCGCTTGATTTCGGCAGGGATTGTTTTATTAATAGGCACACGGTTCCTATCATTGGGCTGTTTTAGCTTTGGTGCTAATGCACAAGCCGATAAAAGGTTTGCAATCAAAATCACAAGAATGATCGACTTCATTTTAATATGACTCTTTTTACTGTTATATACATTCTGATATTTGTTGTCATTATTATAATTTTGACACTAAAGTAAAGTGTATAGTTTACGATAATTTATCTTTTCTTAATTTCATTTTTTAATTTATGAAAATAGCTCAATTTCAGTGCAAATATTTTTTACTTTAGGATTGGATATCCTCGTTATTTTGTCATATGGATATTAAGGGCGTCTGTTACGGGAACCATTGCTTTTTATCTCATCTAGTTTTTATGTCTCCATAGATGTCCGAATGTAATGCCTTTTGCGAGAGAATTGGCCATGCTTGATAGTTTGAGTAACAGCATGATGGATATAATAGACAAGATGAGAGCTCCTCCAAACATGTATGCTACATTCTGATTGTAATCGAGTTTCATATCACTCAAATAGTTTGCAAAGATATTCATCATTAGATTAAATACAGTTGCTAAGAGTAGAAAGAGGATTATATAATTCACGACTTGGATTATCCATTGCTCGAAAAGGCGATGAGTTGGTTGCCAGAGCAAAGCAATGATGAAGAATGGTCCCCATCCTACAAGAAGTGTAATAGCGATTTTTGTCAGTAGAACGAGGCCACCACCGATTGCTACGACGAAGCTTGTTGCTAGCAAGATAATGATGCCTAAGAGACTGTAAAGCAGTCCATTGGACTCGAAGAAGACGGTTTCTTGGAAAAGGCGGCCTGCATATTGAAATCCTCCGCCTGCTGTTTTGTCAAGTAAATTCATTAATTGTGTATCATTGAGTGGATTTGTTATGAGCGCTTTTGATAACTCATAGGGCATTTGTGTTATCAAATTGGCAATTTCACTCNATCATCGAGTGGATTTGTTATGAGCGCTTTTGATAACTCATAGGGCATTTGTGTTATTAAATTTGTGATTTCTGGTTGATAAAGTCCTGTGGTAAGAGCTATTGAAGTAATAATACTTATCCGTAGGAAACGGTTTACGAATCCGGAGAGAGGCATATCTATAGCGCCACGAATGATGAGCCATCCGTAGATGATGAAAGCGATTGTGATTCCAATTGAAACAAAGGGTGTAATTGTAACAATTGCTTTTGAGGAAACATCCGTGACATATGTTTTTGTTATCTGATCAATTTTACTGAAAAGTTGTGTGAACACTGTAAAANGATAAAGTCCTGTGGTAAGAGCTATTGAAGTAATAATACTTATCCGTAGGAAACGGTTTACGAATCCGGAGAGAGGCATATCGATAGCGCCCCGGATGATGAGCCAACCATAGATGATGAAAGCGATTGTGATACCGATTGATACAAAGGGTGTAATTGTAACAATTGCTTTTGAGGAAATATCCGTGACATATGTTTTTGTTATCTGATCAATTTTACTGAAAAGTTGCGTGAACACTGTAAAGTCCATGGAATTCCTCTTTAACGAATTTTCAACTTTTTATATGCTTTTTGAGCATTTTTCGTTGAATTTTTTTAAGGATAAAATGAAACTTCGTAGACCTTTTCGATCTATGAGAGAGAATTGAGTATTACGCATTAACTTTTTCTTTTTACGAGCATACAGGAAAAATAATATACAAAATATTGCTACAAAAAGCTTTACCTAATGAATCTTATGGTAGGCATGTTCGTGTTTTTACTATTCAAAATTTTTATGTTATGTTTATCTTTCTGTTGTTTGATAAGTGTATGTTCAGCATTGCGTAAATGTGTAACCATTTGTAGTTTTGCTGTTTCATTTTGTAGCATAGCAAGCATTCCAATTATATGTGCTTGTAACTCGGCAATACTTTTTAGATCTTTTGTTGTCGTGATCTCGTTTAATAGTTCTTCAATTTGCTGAAAACGATTGTTTGCTTCTTGAAAAGTTTTTAAACTTACGGCTTTATCAGTGATGGCTGCATATTGGATACGCTTGTTGATAAAACTGCTAGATTCATGGATAGTGACAGGAATTTCTTCTTCTTTTAAAATATTTTCAAGTGATGTAGATAGAGCAGAAGTTTTATTTCTATTGTAGAGATTCTCTGGATTTTTGAGAAAAAAGCTACTGTGATCTGTTTGTACATTTTTAAGTTTTTTAGTGTCGAATTTTTGGCTTCCCGTTATAGACTCGTGTATCTTTTTTACTTCCTCAAGGTGTTTTTTTAGCATATCGAGAAGTTGGGCATCAGGTGGCGCTTTCTTTTGCTGTGGAGTTTTTTTAGACTTTGATGTATTTGAAGATGAACTTCCAAAAAAATTGGGCCACTTCGTTGGAACGGATGCCGATAAATCCGCCGACCCAGCGCCCCAAACCCAAGCCATCGCTGGGTTTGAAACCCCTAAAGTTATTACAACTACTATTGAAATGACCTTTTTTTTCATGTTTCCCTCCTGTCATTTTTTGCGTGCTGTAAGAAAATTGGTAACCATATTGCCGGATCATCACCAACTTCTGCGATAATGCTTTCGGCTAACTCTGCGTTATCAGGCGTTCCTGATAACACTAAGAGCTCGTCACTAAAGTCGTGTTCGATGGTTTTTCCATCGCGTGTTAGATGGAATTTACCAAGATTCAGTTCTGCAAGCGCAGATTGATCACCCTGCTTAATGAGGAATTGGCGACTAAACTCACCAAGTCCTTTAACGAGTTCAAATTCGGCATCTGTTAGTTTAAAGCCTTTTGTATAATCTTCATAATTTGCTTTGGGATTGGCTAGAAAAATGTAAGTTGCACACTGTTGAATAAGTGTTTTGGCAATATTACTTTCCAAGGCATCGCTAGGCTCTTGTGTTGCATAAACAAAAATACCATTTTGTTTACGGATGGTCTTTTGTTTATTTTTGGCTAAATCTTCAAAGTACGGATCTTGCAAAGGCTTCCAAAACTCGTCAAAGATATACATAAACCGCTGTCCGCTAATCATGCCTTCTGTGCGGTAAAGCAAATACATCATCACTGGAGTGCGAGTTTCAAAATTATCTAAGAATTCCGTGATATCAAAGCCGTAAATTTGATGTGTTGAGAGATCAAGAGCATCATGGGGATTATCAAACAACCACCCATAATCACCACCTTCACACCATTTTAGTAAGCGAGCATGAACAGATGGGTGAGCATTATAATCACTTAAACGTGGATTTGGTAAAAATTGTACTAGAAAGGACAAACGACGGAGTGATCGGTCAATGTTAGCACTCATAACAGACATAACTGCTTTGTTAATTTCTTCTTCGTCGTGATGCGTGACTTCACCACCAGCTTCTGCCAATTTTTTAACAAATTGTTTCAGAAAAATAAGATTTTCTTGTGTGGGTGGGAGTTGGAAAGGATTGAAACCACTTTTTCTGCCTGGCTTGAATGTTAAATATTTTCCACCCATCGCCCGAATGGCAATTTCCATGCCACGATCTTTATCAAAAACAACAGTTGTCGGCTTAAATTTTTGTGCTTGTGCTAACAAAAAGCCGAGTAACACGGTTTTACCGGAACCAGATTGTCCGATAAGTGCGGTATTACCAAGTAAACGTTTATCTGTCGAGTCCTCTTCAAGTTTGGAGGCATGAAAGTTGAAATAAAGCGGTGTTTTACTGGTTGTTTTAAGAATTGTGACGGCTGGTCCCCATGGGTTGCCAGTGGGTTTTCCTGACATAAAATTATGAAAAGATGAAAATGACAAAAAGTTCAATGATGTAATCGGAGCAGGACGTGGTCTCCATTTCCAATTGCCAGGAAGTTGTGCCCAATAGCCAGCCTCTATCGCTAAGTCTACAGGTTTGGGCAGTACCGCAACGTCTAGTAATGCTGCACTTGCTTTGGCCATATGGTCGCGAACTTGTTGAATTGTATCACCATAGATCGTCAATGTGCAGTGATGTTCTCCCATGACAAAATGCCCACTGATAAGCTGGTTTAGTGCTTCGTCAATTTGTTCAATTTGGCTCGTTGCCACATCTCGTGCATCAATAAGATTACGCTGATGCCGTTGTAAATAGTCTTTAGCAGCATGTCGGGAGAGCACTGAAAAGCTCTGCGTCAATACGAACTCGAAGTCACTTTCCAACAAAACATTTAATTGTCCTGGTTTGGTTGTTGCATCATATTCTTTAATTTCAAGCATTCCAAATCGACGCATTCCACTGGTTGTTCGCAGTTCACCAAGAGCGCCCCATTTTGAGAAAAAAGGTCGATTGACAGACATATAGTCAGCAAAACGGTTATGGCAAATTGGCATAGGGCGATATTCACCATTGACAAGCATTCCAAGGAATTCAAGAGCAGAAGAATAAGCATGCCCATTTTTTTCATAAGCACCAAGAAGTTCTGCACCGTAATGGTTTAAAGATTGGCCTAAAGTACGATTGATGTCATTGAGTTCTTTGATACATGTGTCTTGTCGCATCTTTTTTTGATCAAGCGTTTCACGTTCATGTTTAGAAAAGAACGACATAATTTTATCCGCTATCGGTTGAAAAATGACAGTCAGATATAAATCATTGACCATCAAATTATAACCAGTAAAGCTTTGTCGATATTTTTCATCAAGTTGATAGCAAAACATTTGATCAAATGTTGAATCAGGATATTCATAAACACGGCGGCGCACAATATGCGTCCAAAATGATAAATTGGCTGATGCAAGACCCCGTAGAGTATTGTTAAGCTCTTTTATCCATTGAAAAATATCTTCTTCTGAAGCGCTTTGATGCGAACGCCCATCAATTTTCCAAATTGACAAATATTCCGCATTTTTAGTAGAAATAATCGTATCTGTAATATGATGTGAATAAGGCAGAAACAGGCTTACAGGTGTCTCTGATGCAAGGCGTTTGCTGCTTTCAACAGCTGTCATGTTTATCTCCTTTTACTATAATCAGAGGGACTATAACTTGATGCGCCCCAAAAACCTTTGTTGCGATTGCGAAATTTAGTATCGATCCATAACCACCAGATACGAAACGCCTTATCATCGTTTTTAGTAATTTGCACCATAATAAACCATAATGGAGGTGCTATAATCCACAAAAAGATACTTACTGTCATAGCAATAACAGCAACCCCCATAACCATAACGATAAATGGCATCATGGGGACACCCCATATCGTTGGAACACGTGTTGCTCCCTTGAATAGGGGGAATTCTTTTTTTTCTTGCGATTTCATGGAATGTTCTCGTCACTGGAGGTGAAATAATATGTGGCTAATATAAAAAGCTGCACCAGCAATAATGACACTGAATGCCCATCGCATAAATGTAGCTCTTGCGATAATGCGAAATATATAAATAAGCAAAAGTAATAAAAGAATGATAGCAGCAACGATAGGAATAATTATACTTAATCCATATTGCATCCCTATGAAAACATCTAAACTCTTTGTTTCCGTCTGAGCATATGCAGATTGAGTTATTAATAACATAATCAAAGTTATAAAAATAGCACTAATCTTACATATTTTTGATTGAAGCGTATTTAATTTTTTCATATCTTTTATCCCCTTTTAATTAAAGTTACTATAAATAATATTCCTTTTTTCGTAGTATGAGCGATATTATTACTGGTACAAATCTATAATCAACGAACATTAAAAACATTACGTATTATACTAATTTATGCTTGATCTGTAAATAGCAGTTTAGCAAGTTGGGTTGCCGAGCCAGCAATGACAACGCCGATTGCCCACCGTACAAATGTATCTTTTCCTATATAGCGGCCTGCGTAACCAATTGCTAAGCACAAAAGTATCACGGCAGCAGCAACAGGAATAATGTGATCAATAAGATCTTTTTTTAGAGCAGTCAGAGCTTTTTCAGCAGGAGCTAATTGCGCATTTGCATATGCAGACTGTGTTATAAAAAATGTAATTATAGCTGTAGAAATTACTATGATTCTGTTGTTATTTTGTGTTTGGACATTAATTAATTTTCGCATATTTTGCTTTCATTAAATTTTCATGAATATTTTATATTTTTTAACATAAACAAATTACTATCTTTATATGTTACAATTAGCAAATATAAACTCTTAATTTAAAAACATTATGTATTATAAAGACTCACACTTGCCCCTTGAATAACAGGCTCGCAAGTTGGGTTGCTGAGCCAGCGACGACAACGCCGATTGCCCATCGTATAAATGTATCTTTTCCGATGTAGCGTCCAGCATAACCAATTGCTAAGCATAAAAGTATAACAGCAGCAGCGACAGGAATAATATTAGTATTAAGATCTTTTTGGAGTTCTTCTAAAGCTTTTTTTGCAGGAGCTAAACCGTTTGCTTGGGCCCATACGGGATGTATCATAAAAAATATAGTTATAGCTGCAGAAAGTGTGATGATTTTGTTATTGTTCTTTGATTGGAAGCTAATTAATTTTCGCATATTTCTCTCATTGAAGGTTATAGATAACATTTTGTATCATAGTTACTATCTTTAGTTTTAACTAACTGTACCTGTGAATAACAGCTTCGCAAGTTGGGTTGCTGATCCAGCGATGATAACACCGATTGCCCATCGTATAAATGTATCTCTTTCAATGTAACGTCCTGCGTAACCAATTGCTAAGCATAAAAGTATAACGGCAGCAGCAACAGGAATAATATTGGTAATAAGGTCTGTTTGTAGAGCTGTTAAAGCGTCTTTAGCATTCTTTATTTCTGCATATGCGGGATACGTTATAAAAAACGCAGCTATAGTCGCAGAAATTACAATGATTCTGTTGTTATTTTTTGATTGAAGGTTGATTAGTTTTTGCATATTTTACTCTTATTAAAGTTTCATGAATGCTTTGTATTTCTATCATAAATGGAATAGAATTTTGCCATATTAATAATTATTAGATACAATTTTATCTTAAAAACATTTTGTATTATACTTATTCACACAACACCTGTAAATAGCATTTTAGCAAGTTGGGTTGCTGATCCAGCAATGATAACACCGATTGCCCATCGTATAAATGTATCCTTTTCGATGTAGCGCCCTGCATAGAGAATGGCTAAGCATAAAAGTATAACAGCAGCAGCAATAGGGATAATGTTTCCAATGAGGTCGTTCTGTAAAGCCTCCAAAGCAGTTTTTGCATTTGCTAATTTTACTTGAGCATATACAGAATTGCTCATAAAAAATATAATTAAAGTTGCAGAAATTTTAATATTTCTATTTCTAACTATTGTTTGAAGGGTATTTGGTTGTCTCATATTGTTTGTCTCAATTTAGATTTCTCTTTAGAATAAAAAGATATTTTATACTGAATGACTTTAATATTCATTCTCATTACGCGCCTGTGAATAACATATTTGCAAGTTGGGTTGCTGAACCAGCGATAACAACACCGATTGCCCATCGTACGAATGTATCTTTTCCGATGTAGCGTCCTGCATAAGCAATTGCTAAGCACAAAAGTATCACGGCAGCAGCAAGAGGGATAATCGCTTTCAAGTCTGTTTGGAGAGCAGTTAAAGCTTTGTTGGCAGGATCTAAAACTACTGCTTGGGCTAACACAGGATTGGCCATAAAAAATACAGTTAAAGCTGCAGAGGTTTTAGTAGCTTTATTCCAGATTATTGTTTGAAGAGTTTTTGATTGTTTCATATTGTTTGTCTCAATTTAGATTTTTCTTTAGAATAAAAAGATATTTTATACTGCATGACTTTAATAGTCATTCTCATTACGCGCCTTTGAATAACATATTTGCAAGTTCAACTGCTGAACCAGCGATAACGACCCCGATTGCCCACCGTACGAATGTATCTTTTCCGATGTAGCGTCCAGCATAAGCAATTGCTAAGCACAAAAGTATCACGGCAGCAGCAATAGGGATAAGCAACTTTAAGTCATCACGGAGTTTTTCTAAAGCACTTTTTGCAGTTGTTAATTGTTGAGCATACACAGGATTGGCCATAAAAAATACAGTTAAAGCTGCAGAAGTTTTAGTAGCTTTATTCCGAATTATTGTTTGAAGAGTTTTTGATTTTTTCATATTGTTTATCTCAATTTAGATTTCTCTTTAGGATAAAAAGATATTTTATACAGCATGACTTTTATAGTCATTTTTATTACGCGCTTTTGAATAACATATTTGCAAGTTCAGCTGCTGAACCCGCGATAACGACACCAATTGCCCACCGTACGAATGTATCTTTTCCGATGTAGCGCCCTGCATAACCAATTGCTAAGCACAAAAGTATCACGGCAGCAGCAATGGGGATAATCGTTTTTAAGTCTGTTTGGAGTGCAGTTAAAGCGTTATTTGCAGGTTGTAGAACTACTGCTTGGGCTAAAACAGGATTGGCCATAAAAAATACAGTTAAAGCTGCAGAGGTTTTAGTAGCTTTATTCCAAATTATTGTTTGAAGAGTTTTTAATTGTTTCATATTGCTTATTCCAATTTAGATTACAGTTGGTATAAATAATCTCTTTTTTTGATATAGTTTGTTATTTCACTAAATAAAATACAGAAATCTAAGTTTTTTATAATAGATACACTTAGTGTTTAATAAGATTTATCAGGGGTTTTTAAATAACAAATTAGCAAGTTCAGTTGCTGAACCAGCGATAACGACACCAATTGCCCATCGTACGAATGTATCTCTTCCGATATAGCGCCCTGCATAAGCAATCGCTAAGCACAGAAGTATCACGGCTGCAGCAATAGGAATAATTTCTTTCAAGTCTTTTTGGAGCGCGTTTAAAGCTGTATCTGCGTTTTTCAAACCTTTTGCTGCTTGAGCCCATACGGGATTGTTCATAAAAAATACAGTTAAAACTGCAGAGGTTGCGGTAATTTTATTATTATCATTCAATTGAAAATTGATTAATTTTTTCATATTGTTCAACCTTATCAAATTGTATTTGGCGCAAGTATTTTTTCCATGAAATAAGGGATAATTTCATTGAATTGATGTGGAATAAAAGTATTAAAGTCTAAAATTCTTTTTTCATGAAAGAAGCATTTCATGTTTCAAAAGATTTATTAGTTGGGTTTAAATAATAAACTAGCAAGTTCAGTTGCTGAACCAGCGATAACAACACCGATTGCCCACCGTACAAATGTGTCTTTTCCGATATAGCGCCCTGCATAACCAATTGCTAAGCACAAAAGTATTACGGCAGCAGCGATAGGGATAATCGTTTTTAAATCTGTTTGAAGCAGTCCTAAAGCTTTTTTTGCAGGCTCTAAACCCGCTGCTTGGGTGGATACAGGAGCGGTCATAAAAAATACAGTTAAAGCTGCAGAAAATGCAGCAATTTTATTACGAGCTGTTGTGTGAAGAATATTTAATTGTTTCATGTTCTTTATCCTGATTAAGATTAAAACTCCCACAAATGACCCCTCTTTCATGAAGAAATTTAAAGAGATATTTTGGATCAGCCCAAGTTCTTAGTTTTCCTCTTTGTGTAAGTAATGTATATTTATTTGGCTTTCCGGTGATTGGATCATCGGAAATAAACGTGAAATACCATTCCCTTTCTGAAAGCATCACGACTGTAATCTCACGTGCTGCTTTTTGACTAAATGCTATATCAACGCTGCTTTGTTCTATCATTTTCATTATCTTTGCCCTCAATTAGAAGAGATTTTGTTCAATCTTACTAATTAGAGCTTTAACATTTTCTTATCTACCTTTCATTATAATATCCTATCAAATTTCTGGAGTTTCGTGAAAATATCAGTCATCACTCAGCGATCTTCTCGATGAAGAAAAATCTTCAGCTGAAAAAGCATCGTGGGCGCTACTTTCTTTATGTGTAAATGCATCTTCCTCTCCTTTTGAAGAGAGAGGAAGAGAATCTACTTTAGTTGTCTGTTCTGGTTCTTCTTTTTTAAGCTTTATAGGCTCCTGCAAGCCTTCATTTCCTCGTACAGCAGCTTTTACTCCAACATATGAAGTAACTTTTTGCATACGGGTGTGGCTTGAGTTTTCTGTATTGTAAAAATTCAGCATAGACTGCAAAGTCGCTTTTTCAAAGATGCACTTTGATGTTGTTTGTTGATAGCAGTAAGTTAAAGCGCTTTGTACAGCTGTAATATTTCCGCAAAAATCAAACGCATCAAAAAGAGAAAACAATTTCATATTTCCAACATCAATTTGCCCTAAAATTATGTTAAAATTATGTTCATTCTGTTCAGCTGTTGCGATTGTTTCCTTAAGCTGAGATGATTGATAGAACAAGTTATCTTTATCATCTGTTACATAGACATTGTCCCGCGTTTCTTGTTCGGCAACAACTGAAAATGTCATGGGGGGCATATTGGATATGTATGCAGCAGCAAAAAATGTGAAATCTGGAACAATCATTAGCAATACACCTTATTATGAAGAATTTTATTAATACAAATGCTAATTCTGTGTTGTGCTTTTTCTCGTTGTCTTTTGATTTTATAAATTTGCAGAATGAGATTGTTTAGCTTAGAATATTCCTTGTGATTATTGCTTTGTTCTCTTCTAAGAAGATTTCTAATATATGCAAATATCCAACCAACAAGATAAAAGTGTTGAATAAAATAGAGCATATTACGCCAACCAATATTATTCGAATCACGAAGAAAGGCGCTGCTTTTAAAAAATAATAATCTTTGATACTGTATTGAAGCTGCTTGTTTTATATAATCCTCTAGTTGCAAAAATCTTTTCAAAAAAAATTTATACGAAGTAAAAAGCCGTTGTGTATGAGGGGAGGTTTTCTTGTCATAATGAACTACACTATCATTATACAGAGAGGGCTTGTTCTTTGTTGCGTATTGCCATAACTTATAGAGTGACGATTTATATTTACTTTTGACTACTGATTCATAAGATTCAGAGAGGTGTGATGGCGCTTGAGCACTGCATTTAGTAGTTTCAGAAATTGAACTGAAAAAAGATGCAGTGGTGGTAACTGATATACCAATAAACAGCTCTTTGTGGTCCAAAGCACATCTCCGTCAAAGTGATATATGTATCGTAATTTTAATTTCGATAATAAATAGACAGAAATTGTCTATAATTGTGTTTAAAATATGGCAAGAAAAGATTCTTTTTTGCAAGGGGAGTAATTAAGGTGAATGATCTCAAAAATATGAATTTTGATGAGCTACAAGAGATGCGTACACAAATCGATGTGGAATTAAAAAAACGGCAAGCAAAGGAAAAGCAAAATGCGCGACGAAAAATTCTTGAAATTGCTAATGCCCATGGAATTGATATCGCTGATCTTGTGAGCAAAGAGCGCCATTATAGAAATCCCAATAACCAATGGGAATTATGGAATGGGCGTGGACGTAGACCTAAGTGGATTAAAGAGTGGTTGGAGAATGGGTATACACTTGATGAACTCGAAGTAACGTAACACGTGTGCGATCTTTACAAGATAAGGGAATACCAAGGAATGTAAATGCAAGAAGTATGCTCTTTTGGGTAATTTAATTGTATAAATATACTGAACGAATATATTAAAGTATTGAGTTACCAAATACAATGATAGGGAGCGTGAACAATTTATTTAAATGCAAAAGGTCTTGTTGTCATAATCTGGCAAGCATAATGATGATGCCAGATTGGAATATTGTAATTGCTTTTGGCATGTGAGAGAGGGGGGATATTTTACTTCTTTTTATCGTTTCATTAACGTTGCTCTTTTTAGTCTATGTAAATAAAGAGTTTTATTGATTATTTACAAAAATGGTCGAAATGAGAATAATTTATTGCATAGGGATTTTAACTCAATATGTAAAATGATAATTTTATCAATTAATATGTTAATAAATTAGTATACTTATATTTTTGAAATACTGTTCTGTAGAACAAGCCTGATGTTATAGATTTTGTTTGGGCTTTTTTCTGTAAGATTATATATGAGGCATTTACTTTATTTATCGTTAGTTGAGATGAGTGAGTGTGTAGAAAATGGAAAATTTCTATGGCTGTTATGGGGTTTATAGAATTTATGACATATTTCTGAGCGTTTGTGATTAAAATTCATTTATGAGCGTTTATGAATAATGAATAAAGAGTGTATTTGAAAATAAAAGGATTGGATCATTTCTATTGCGGTTTATCTTCTTTTATGGTGTGAAATAGGGGGGTATGCAGGTTTACAATTGTGTGTGATGGTATAGAGTGCGGAATACTTTGTTATATATCGGAATATTTTTTCTAAAATTGTGTGGTATTCCACAATAAGTTAAAGGGTTTGTCTGAGAAACAGAATGCGCCAAACGGAATGCATTTGTGTTTCCAATTTACGCGCTTTTTTAAAAGAAAAATTTTTCAATGCAACTAAGCTTATTTTATGGCGCTTCTCGTGAATAGTATAACGTAAAAGCCCCTATGATCATATAAAATTCATTGTACACCACCATTTTTACTTCAATAAAAAGTATAAGCCGGCGTCCTTATACACTTTACTCGCCTCCAATATTGCTAAAGTCCTTAGTTCTTGAGAGAGGGAGGCTTTTGTCGCTTTGTTTAATTGTTTTTATTTATACGACACTTTCGCTTGTGATGTGCAAGCGAATGATTTTGATTGCTTCAACATGAGAGAGATTTGAAATAAGGGTATTTTATGATCTTTAGATTTCTCACTCAATATGAGAACAATGAACTTATTATTATAAATAAAAGTGTTGTGTGCTAAAAAGTCTTGTTTATTTTATTATGCCGTGAAATGGCTTCTTTTAAGGTGTGGTGATATAAAGCAACAACCTCTCTGAGATATTAAACGTTTTTTCAGTGTATGGTGAATATTCTTAGAATGTAGCTTGCTTGTCGAGTTTAATGTTAAGTGAAATATGGGAGGAGGAAGTCAAGAAAAAATTACTCGACAGGAATCCGGTTTGTAAACAGATTGGATGAGATAGGAATTTTTTGTTCTTTGAAGGAGGAAGGCAAAGGTTGTAAAAAAAGTGAAATAGTATGAATTTTTGCTTAAAGTGGGAAGCCGCGTAGAAGACGTGGGGCATTTGGAGAGAGTCCGGCAGCTTCTTGAATGAAGTATTTTTTTATTTTTGGTGCTTGATTAATGATTCCAAGGCCGGTATCGCGGAGCATCCGTAAAAGAAGGCTATCATTAGAAAAGAGTTTATTAAGCCAATCATTGCTTAAAGCCATACGGACAATTTCAAAACGTCTCCAGCTTTGATAGCGCTCTAAAGCCGTGAGGGAGCCAATGTCAAGACCTAGTCGTGCTGTTTCAATAATCACTTCAGCCAGCGCAGCGCTATCGCGTAATCCTAAATTGAGTCCTTGTCCTGCAATGGGGTGGATGGTATGGGCGGCATCGCCAGCGAGAGCAAAACGTGGTTTAACGCATTGACGTGTTAAAGAAAGACTCAAAGGAAAAGCTTGACGTTCGCCATCCCAAGAGAGTTTGCCTAATCGATGGCCAATGCGTCTTTCGAGTTCTGTTTCAAAAATAAGTGCATCAGCTTTGAGATAATATTGCGCAGTTTTATGATCTTCATTCCACACAATGGCGGATCGGTTGCCTTTGAGAGGGAGAAGAGCAAAAGGACCGGCAGGTAAAAAATGTTGAATTGCTTGACCATTATGGGGTTTTTCATGTTCAACTGTGCAGATGATTGCTGTTTGTTTATAGGGATGAGAAAAGTTTTTAAGATCTGCTTTTTGGCGTAATTTCGAATGGGCTCCATCAGCTGCAATAAGCAATTTTGTTTGCCAAACCTCTTCATTATTTAAAGTGACGGTTGTATGTTGGTCTTCTTGATGAAAATCAATGACACGGGTGTTTGTAATAACAGGGATATTGAGATCTTTGACACGTTTTTTTAAAGTGTTGATGAGTTCTCTATGCTCTACCATAGCAGCAAAGGGCTCGCCGGGATTAATGTCGCCTTCAAAGGTTAAAAGAGTGGGTTTGACAGGATCATTTGTGCTTGTATCTGTGATGATCATTGAATGAATGGGTTGCGCATAGGGTTTTATAGATTCCCAACATTGTAATTGTTTTAACATACGAATAGAAGCAGCAGCAAGGGCAATGGTTCGTATGTTAGAAGCAGGGGTATCTCCTTGTGGAGCAGCATCAACGATTTTTATTTTCAGATTAGGGGCTGTTTGCTTGAGTGCTATCGCTAGGGTTAAACCGACAGCTGCCCCCCCTGCAATGAGCAGATCACATTGTTTAGTTTTATGAGATTTAATTTTTTTATTGGGTTGTACGTTTTTATTGCGATTAGAACACACAATACTTCTTCCATTGTTTATAGTTTGCTTTCTTTTAAAAAGAATATCTTTTTACATTGCTAAAATATCTTAACCTTTACTTTTCTCTCTGCTTTACAAAAACGAGGTTTCTTTTTAGCGCCAATCTGATGACAGATTGGTTTTTCAGAGTTTTTCTGCTTAATCATTTATGTGATTCATCTTACAGATTTATCGGATAAGCTTTTTTAAATATCTTCTTCAATTCTTTTTACACTTGGTTGATAAAAAAGAAAACTAAAAATAAACAAAGATGGTTGTGTATTTTTTTAGTTGTGTGAGTTGCTTCAGTATGCTTGTCCTGAAAGGGGCCATTTCGTTAGTATGATAGATAAAAATTGTGGTCATTCGTGATGGTTAAAACAGTATTCATATTTTGCCGTTATCATGGTGTAGCGTAAAAAATATTATTTGTTTAGGAAGGTGCTTATAGCACCCATGTAACACTTTACACATGAGGTGTTTTTTGGTTGATCGTGTGGATAAATATTCAGGGAGGGCTTTTTGTGCGCCTTATGAACGATTGTCTCTTAGGGTGGTGGGTATATGAATGATATGAAGTGATTAGAAGGTAGAACGCGCTAGATAAGAAGTCGGATTGTTTACAGGCGATTTGTTTACAAATCGGCACAGAGTTTAAGCTTCATTCTTTTTTAAGAGAGAGAGGGAGTTATAACTCTTTAAAATATGAAAGTTTTGTATTTGGAATTGATAGATGCACCGAAGTTCTTCTCCTTATGATTCATTAGAAGTGCGAAATTCTCAAGGTTCGCGTCTTATTGAGATGTTTTTACGTCAGATAGGAGTATTTATTGGGCTTGGGCTTTTGGGCTTTATTATTTTTTGTGTGTTTGCTTTGGCGACGTGGAATGTTGCGGACCCATCTTTAACCCATGCAAGTACAAATGAGGTTACAAACCTTATGGGGTGGATGGGGGCAATTTTTTCAGATTTTATTATGCAGTTTTTTGGCTTGGCAAGTCTTTCTGTTTTGTTGCCACCGTTATTTTGGTCTTTTCTCTTGTTGGCGCAAAAGAATATCTACAATTTGACTTTGCGCTTTTTTTTATGGGTGCTATCAACGATTTGTTTTTTAATTGCTTTTGCCCTTATGTCACCTGTTGCTTCTTTT
This sequence comes from Bartonella sp. AP331QHHD, assembly GCF_042195905.1. NCBI lineage: Bacteria > Pseudomonadati > Pseudomonadota > Alphaproteobacteria > Hyphomicrobiales > Bartonellaceae > Bartonella > Bartonella sp. AP331QHHD. The sequence goes on along the minus strand of NZ_JBHIPG010000007.1, from coordinate 93,128 downwards.
ACTTATTGGCCATTGCCAATGGGATTGGGAGGGGTTTTAGGAGATAAAGTTTTAAGTGTTGCTTCTTCAGTCTTTCCTCTTTTTCTTTCTCCTCCTTACACGGTGTTTTTCAGTGTTGTTTTTATTCTTTTAGGTTTTTTCACCGCTGCTTTTGCTGGTAATGTGATATGGCGGCGTCGAACAAAGAAAAGAAAAGAAAAAAGCATTCCAAAAGACGAAATCGTTAATCCAGTCTTTGAGTTGGAAGAAGATACGGAATATGCCGCAGAGGAGGATCGTGAAAATCATGGTTTTTTTGCGACAACTTGTGGCGCTCTTTTGCATCTTTTTTATTTTTTACAAGCGCGTTTTTTTCGTTTATTCTGTTTCAAAAGGCGTTTTCAGAGTAAAGGGCAAGGAAAGCCATTTGATCGGATTGAGCCAACTTTTTTGGGTGAAAAAGTAAAGTGTGAGAAAAATCAAAATAAAGCCTATGTTTCTCCTGTTAAAAATCGAAAGTCTTTAACAGCTTCTTCAAATGGTGGTTTTGTTCTTCCTCTTGTAGATTATCTTTCGGTTCCACCACCGTCTGTTAGGGATGCAAAACTTTCTCCTGCTGTTTTAAGAGCAAATTCTCAGGAACTTGAAGGGGTTTTGTTAGATTTTGGGGTCAAAGGAAAAATTATAGATGCTTGTCTTGGACCGGTAGTAACTTTGTATGAATTTGAACCGGCTGCAGGTATTAAGTCTTCCCGTATCATTGGTTTGGCAGATGATATTGCACGCTCGATGCGTGCGATTTCGGCGCGTGTTGCGGTGGTTCCAGGACGTAATGTTATTGGAATAGAATTGCCTAATGCAAAGCGTGAGATGGTTTATTTACGAGAAATGTTGCAGGCGCAAGAATTTATTGACAGCAAAGCAAAGCTAGGACTTGCTTTGGGTAAGACAATCGGAGGAGAAGCTGTTGTTGCAGATTTAGCAAAAATGCCCCATCTTTTGGTTGCTGGTACAACAGGATCAGGAAAGTCTGTTGCTATTAATACAATGATTTTATCATTGCTTTATCGTATGACACCTGAACAATGTCGTCTCATTATGGTGGACCCGAAAATGCTTGAGCTTTCGGTTTATGATGGCATTCCCCATTTATTAACACCCGTGGTGACAGATCCTAAAAAAGCCGTGATTGCTTTAAAGTGGGCTGTTCGTGAAATGGAAGAGCGCTATAGTAAAATGTCAAAACTAGGCGTTCGTAATATTGATGGGTTTAATGCACGTCTTAGGGAAGCTGCAAGTCAGGGAGAGACAATGGTGCGGACAATTCAAGTTGGATTTGATCGCGAGACCGGTGAGCCTCTTTATGAAACGGAAACACTTGATTTTAGTCCTATGCCCTATATTGTTGTCATTATTGATGAAATGGCTGATTTGATGATGGTTGCTGGGAAAGATATTGAAGGAGCGGTTCAACGTTTAGCACAAATGGCACGTGCTGCCGGTATCCATGTAATTATGGCGACACAGCGTCCTTCCGTCGATGTTATTACTGGGACGATTAAAGCCAATTTTCCTACACGTATTTCTTTTTCTGTGAGTTCAAAAATTGATAGCCGAACAATTTTAGGCGAACAGGGGGCCGAGCAATTATTGGGACAAGGAGATATGCTCTTTATGATGGGAGGAGGACGTATTCAGCGTGTGCATGGGCCTTTTGTTGCGGATGATGAAGTGGAGCAGGTTGTTGCGCATCTCAAAGCGCAAGCACGACCTGATTATTTAGAAACAATTACGCAAGAAGTTGAAGAGGATGGTGCTGATGTTTCTTTGTCTTCTCCTTCAGAAGATGATCCCTATAGTCGAGCTGTTGCTATTGTGCTTCGTGATCGTAAGGCTTCGACCTCTTATATTCAACGCCGTTTAGGCATTGGTTATAACCGCGCTGCGACATTGATTGAGAGGATGGAAGAAGAAGGTATTATTAGTCCAGCAAATCACGCAGGGAAACGAGAAATTTTAGTGCCTGCTGAAGAAGAGCGCTTTTGAAAAATCTTTATAGTTGTTTTTTATAATACCTTATAAAATAAGTGTTTATCCTATTGTATCGTAGAAAGTCTGCATTTTCATATACCAGCTCTCAATTTGCGATAGCTCCTTGGTACTTGAGACTCCTTATAAGGGGATTCTTTAATCTTATATAACTTTTATCCATACATCAACCTTGCTTGTAATGTGCAAGCAAATGATTTGAATTGATTTAATATGAGAGAGTATGTGATGAGAGAATCTTATTGTATTTGGCGTTATGATTTAAGTTAAAAAGATAAATTATTATAAATCAATATCTTGGTATAAAATAATGTCATTGCGAGTGTAGAGGGGGGTAAAAGCATGTAAGGTTTGGTATTTAAGTGTCTTTTTAAGTGCGCTCTAAATATTTAGGGCAAGGCTGATCTGTCGAGTCTTAATATAAATGAATTATATGGGGTGGGAAGCTAAGTGAAATTTGCTAAACTCCAAACTGTTTACAGAGTGGTTCGGATGAAGATTTTTATTCTTTTGGGTGGGAAGGAAGTCAAAAAAGCATTTTTGATACTTAAAAGAGCTTTCAGGTTCGCGAGTAATATGTTTAGTCCTTAATCCATTATGTATTGACTATAATTTATGTTGCTTCATAGATTAGGGGTGGGAAAGAATACATTATGCGTTTAGAAAATCAGCAGAAAAGCAGGAAAATTTGATGATTTCGGAAACTTAAACGCAGACTGGTTATTTGGAAACGATACCGCAAGAAATAAAAAAGGATGTTTCTTTAGTTTTTTCTTTAGCAAATGATCTCTATTGTCAAGCTGTTGCTATTGTGCTTCGTGATCGTAAGGCTTCAACTTCTTATATTCAATGTCGTTTAGGCATTGGTTATAACTGTGCTGCAACATTGATTGAAATGATGGAAGAAGAAGGCATCATTAGTCCAGTAAATGATATGGGTAAGCGAAAAGTTTTGGAGACTGTCGAAGAAGAATACTTTTAAAAATCTTTTGATATTTTTTTCAAACAATATCTTTATCTTATAAAGAAGGGTATTTATTCGTCGTTGATCACTTAAGTTATGAATTATAAAGTCAATTAAGTATTGCTTGGGAGCATTTTTTATGAAAACGTCTTTTTTACCGCAAAGAAGAATCTTTGGGTTGGTGGGAATTATTATCTTTTGGTGTTTAACTTTTCCTGTTTTTTCGCAAGTATCTAATAAAGTGATAAAGGCGCAAAATGTTGTGAATCACTTTGCGGCAATCAAAACAATGACAGGTGATTTTATTCAGTTTAGTCCAAAGGGAAAAATGTCTCAGGGGACATTTTATTTAGAGCGTCCAGGGAAAATTCGTTTCATTTACAAAAAAATGCCTTTACAGATTATTTCAGATGGCCAATTTGTGGGCATTAACAATCGGGCTTTGAATACTTGGAACTTTTCACAACTTTCGCAAACGCCAATGAAATTTCTGTTGGATGATAAAATTGATGTATCTTCTGGGCGCTTGTTCGCATTTCGCGAAGATCCAGGGGCCGTGACGATTGTTCTGCGTGATCAGACGATTGGGGCAGGGCAAATAAGGATGGTTTTTGATTCTAAAGGCTCTGCTTTGCGACAGTGGACAATTGTTGACCAACAAAATTTGGAAACTACTGTGCAGATTATGAATGTGCGGACAGACGTCCGGTTCGCTAATGGGATGTTCACACTTCCTTCGAAGAAATGAAGAAAGAGTGTTACGTCATTGGGATTAAAACAAATGTTCTTTCGTATTGCGACTTGGAATATTAATTCTATTCGTTTGCGTCTTGCACAGGTTTTTCAGTATTTGGAACTCTTTTCCGCAGATGTTTTGTGTCTACAGGAAACAAAATGTCCAGATGCTTTATTTCCAGTGGAGGCTTTTGAAGCAGCGGGTTATAAGCATATCGCATTGAGTGGACAAAAATCTTATAACGGGGTGGCTATTGTTTCTCGTTTGCCTTTTAAAAAGGTAGAAAAGCGTTTTTTTTGCCAAAACCAAGATTGCCGTTATATCTCAGTTATTGTGGAAGCCCATGGGAGAAGCTTGCGGATTCATAATTTTTATGTTCCTGCTGGGGGAGATATCCCTGATGCTGATGTGAATGAAAAGTTTCGTCATAAGCTTGATTTTTTAGAAGAAATGTCCTCCATTCGTGCGGATCAAGGCGATGGTCTTTCTTCTCTTTTGGTGGGAGATTTAAATATTGCTCCTTTGGCAGAGGATGTTTGGTCTCATCAGCAATTGTTGAAGGTTGTAAGCCATACTCCCATTGAAACCGAGCGTTTGCAGGATTTGTGTTGTCAAGGTGGATGGGTTGATCTGATGCGGTTGCATATTCCTGTTCCTACCAAGCTTTACACATGGTGGAGTTATCGTGCTCGCGATTGGGCATTTACTGATTATGGGCGGCGGCTTGACCATGTTTGGTCTTCTCAAGATTTAGCCCCTTTTGTTGTAGATCTTTCGATTTTTCGTGATGCGCGCGGATGGGAACGTCCTTCAGATCATATTCCTGTGCAAACTGTATTTGATTTTTCACGTCAAGTTTGAAATAAGAGGTAAATAAAGTATTAATATTAAATAATGATTCTGAAAGAATGCGGGAGACTGGATGTATATCAGAAATCTCAAATGGGGCGCTTCTCGTGGATTATTTTTTAGTGTCTTGTTGTGTTTGCTTTTGTCAGGATGTATGGTTGGTCCTAATTACCAGAAAACATCTTTTCGTGTTCCAGCAGTTTGGGGAGAAAAATCTGCACAGACTGCTGGGCAGCCCGTTGCGCTTGCCGGATGGTGGCGGCATTTGAATGATCCTGTTCTAGATGCGTTAATGGATTACGCGATTTCTGGAAATAATAATGTTGCTGTTGCCAAAGCTCGGGTACGTGAGGCGCGTGCGGGTTTAGGACAGGTTGTGGGAACTCTTTTGCCAAATGTGTCCAATTCAATTTCAGGAACCCGTAGTCGTTCTGGACAGTCTGATGCATTGTTAAACCAGTATAGTAGTGGTTTTGATGCAAGCTGGGAGCTTGATTTTTTTGGTGGGCATAAACGTGCGGTTGAAGCAGCGCGTTATGGCCTTGATGCGGCTGTGGAAGATATGCGCGCTACCATGGTGACATTACTAGGAGATGTGGCAACAAATTATGTGCAAATGCGTGGCTGGCAACAAAAGTTGTTTATTGTGCGGCAAATTGCTGTATCACAACGTAAAACTTATGAACTGATGCGCGCTAGATTAACAGCTGGTGATGTTTCTGAGCTTGATGTTTCAAATGCGCAAGCACAAATGGCAAATACAGAAGCAGATATATCACAGATGGAAGCGAATTTAGCAATGAGCGTTCATCGCCTTTCTGTCTTAACTGGTCGTGTGCCTACGGCATTGAAGGATCTTTTACAAAAAAATGCTAAGCATGCAAAGATTCCACAACCACGCTGGCCGATACCAGCAGGAATTCCAGCCGATATTTTGTTAACACGTCCAGATTTGCGACGGGCAGAGCGTCAATATGCGCAAGCGACAGCACGGATTGGTCAACGTGAAGCAGATCGTTATCCATCACTTACTTTAACAGGTAATATTTCGACAGCAGCAACGGCAATTGATCAATTATGGAAAAATTCAACGATTGGCTGGTCTTTTGGACCTGGTCTTCGTTTTCCTCTTTTTAATGGAGGTCAGGTCGAGGCTTCTATTGCGGTAGCGCGCGCGCAGCGTGATCAAGCTTTTATTACTTATCGAGCTGCTGTGTTGGAAGCTTTAGAAGATGTAGAAAATGCGCTTGTAAGATTAACGAAGGAACATCAACGCTTAGAAAAGCTAATCGTTGCGAATAAAGCTTCTCTTCATTCCTTAAAACTTTCACGGAACCTTTTTGAGAATGGAAATACTAGTTTTCTTGAATTGTTAAATGCTGATCGCTCTTATTATTCTGCACAAATGGCGCTTAAAGATAGCCGTGTTTCTTTGGTTACGCAATATATCACGTTGATGAAAGCATTGGGGGGGGGCTGGGATGGCGTTGTTGATGTATCGCGTCCAGAAGTCGTTGATAATGCACCTCGTTCGCGTGCAAAGGTAGGGAAATGAAAAAAAACTTACTCAAAAATTTCATTACAAAACACAAAAAACTTTCCTTCTTTTTAACTGCTATATTTCTCATTCTCTTGTTGTTATGGTTACGTTCTGTTTTTTTTGGAACATCTACTCCAACTTATATAACAGCGGTGGTGAAACGTGGGGATATTGAGGAAAGTGTTTTAGCTTCTGGTCTTGTACGTCCTTACCGGTTGGTGGCTGTTGGTGCGCGAGCAACAGGGCGTGTGGTGTCAATGCATGTTTCCCCTGGGAGTGTTGTGAAAGAAGGCGATCTCTTGGCAGAAATTGATCCTACAGATCAGGAAAATGATTTAAAAAGAAAAAAAGCAGCATTATCGCATTATTATGCGAGTTTGATAGAACAAGAAGCCTATCTTTCTCTTGCACAGAAAAATTTAGAGCGTCAGAAAAAAATGATTGAAACACGTGCGGTTTCACGTGCGAACCTCGATGAGGCTACGACACAGGTGAAAATACGCGAGGCGCAAATTGAACAACTTCGTCAGCAGATTGTGCAAGCACAAATTGATGTGGAGAGTGCAGAGGTTAATTTAGGTTATACACGCATCACTGCCCCTTCAGCGGGAACGGTTTTGGCAACAGTTGTGGAAGAAGGGCAGAATGTGAATGCGGTTCAGTCGGCGCCAACGATTGTTATTTTGGGTGATTTATCAAAGATGACGATCAAGGCGCAAATCTCAGAAGCAGATGTTCTTAAAGTCCGAGCTGGACAACCACTTTATTTTACAGTTCTAGGTAATTCACAGCGTCGTTATGAAGGCGTTTTAGAAAAAGTAGAGCCGGCTCCTGAAGCAATTCGTGCTGATGTGAGTATTAATCCTGGTATGGTGAGTGGTTCTAGTGCTTTAATATCATCGGCTATCTATTACAATGGAATTCTACATGTTGATAATGCGGACAATTTTTTGCGAACCTATATGACTGCTCAAGTTCATATTATCTTAGGGCGCGCACAGAATGTTTTGTTGGTTCCAAGTGATGCTTTACGCGATGAGACAAGAGAGCGTAAAGCATGGGTTTCTGTTTTGGTGGGGGAAAATAAGGTGGTTACTAAACAGGTGAGCGTTGGGTTGAATAATAAGGTTATGGCAGAGATTGTTTCAGGACTTAACGAGGGTGATGTCGTCGTCACCAGTTCGTCTGATGGAGTGATGCCAGAGTCTTCTCACATGCACAGCGAAGACGAGAGTTAAAGCATGAGCACAAATCAAGCAGATGCTGTCTTCGTCTTGGAAAATATTGTGCGCAAATTTCCTGCGGGCGAAGCGTTTGTTACCATTTTGAAAGACATCAATCTTACCATTAAACGTGGTGAAATGGTGGCAATTGTAGGTGCTTCCGGTTCAGGTAAATCAACCTTGATGAATATTTTAGGCTGTCTTGATCGTCCAACTTCTGGTCGTTATTGGATCTCTGGTAAAGAAACAGCTTCTCTTTCTGCGGATGAATTGTCGGCTTTGCGACGTAATCATTTTGGTTTTATTTTTCAGCGTTACCATTTGTTGAATGAATTGACAGCTCTTGGTAATGTTGAAATTCCGGCTATTTATGCGGGATGTGCCGTGGAAGCAAGGAAACAGCGGGCACAGGATCTTTTAACGCGTTTGGGCATGGGGGATCGGATAAATCATCGTCCAAATCAGCTTTCTGGTGGTCAGCAACAACGTGTTTCTATTGCTCGGGCGCTCATGAATAATGCGGAGGTCATTCTTGCGGATGAGCCAACTGGTGCATTGGATAAAAAGAGTGGGCAAGAAGTATTGCATATTTTGGATGAACTTCATCAAGAGGGGCGTACCATTATCATTGTAACCCATGATATGCAGGTGGCTGAAAGAGCAGAGCGTATTATCGAAATCAGTGATGGGGAAATTATTGCTGATAAGCGGTCAAAGGTTGCAAAAACAAAAGTTGGTGGAAAATCTCTTCAGGAACAACAAAATCTAAAAGGCCAACAAAAACTGGGCTTTTTTCGTTCTTTTGTTGAGCGATTCCGTGAGGCGTTTGTGATGGCTCTGTTGGCAATGAATGCACATCGCATGCGGACTTTTCTAACAATGCTTGGGGTGATTATCGGTATTGGGGCGATTATTGCTATGGTGGCTTTAGGGAATGGTACACGAGAGAAAATTCTGGAAAATTTTAAAAGTTTGGGTACTAATACATTAACCATTTTTCCTGGTAAAAGTTTTTCTGATCCACAAGCAGAAAAAATAACCAGTTTGGTTGAAGCTGATGCAGAAGCCTTGTCTGGATTACCTTATGTTTCTGGTGTAACACCACAGATTTCAGCAAGCTCGAAAGTGCGTTTTGGTGCAGTTGAAGTCAATGCCATTATTGCGGGGGTGGGAGAACAATTTTTTCAGACACAGGGGCTCAAAGTTTTCAAAGGACAGTTTTTTGATCAAAAAAGTGTCCATGATCGGGCGGTTGATCTCGTGATCGAGAAAGAAGCATTGTCTGTTCTTTTCCCCCATAGCCATGAAAGCCCCCTTGGAAAGGTGGTGAATGTGGGTAATGTTCCTGCGCGTATTATTGGTGTTGTTGATTCGCAAAATAATGCAAGTGGAGATACATCAAATACTTTACAGCTTTATTTACCCTATACAACAGTGCAGACGCGTTTTCTTGGTACAACAGAAGTTCGTGCGATTACTGTTAGGATTGCTGATGATATTGATTCACATTTAGCGGAGACCATGATAAAACGTTTTCTCATTATGCGGCATGGCGGGGAGGATTTTTTCATTAGAAATTCTGAATTTTTCCGTGAACGTGTTATGGAGAGTACAAATATTTTAACACTTTTAATTTCTTCAATTGCAGCTATTTCCTTGGTTGTGGGGGGTATTGGGGTGATGAATATTATGTTGGTCACTGTTTCTGAGCGGATCAATGAAATCGGCGTGCGTATGGCAGTTGGTGCACGGCAAAGTGATATTTTACAGCAATTTCTCATTGAAGCGATTTTGGTTTGTGTGATTGGTGGTGGTTTGGGGATCTTGCTTGGACTTTCTATCGGTGGCTTGTTTCTTCTGTTTAAGGCACCTATTCATTTGGTTTATACTATTGAATCGATCATTATGTCTCTTACTTTTTCAACCCTCATAGGAATATGTTTTGGCTTTTCTCCAGCGCGGCAAGCTTCACGGCTTGACCCTGTTGTCGCTCTTTCACGCGATTAAGCTTTATCAATTGGGGCATGTTTGTTCGTGATGCTTTCCACTTGGATGAAGCATTTATGAAGCGAAACATGAATGGAAAAAGTTTAGCATTATTTGCTGCTCTATTTTAGAAAACGCTTTGTTCATTAAGTGGAGCGTACCACTAGAGGTGAACGTTTTATAGGGCACCCCATCATGTGAGATATGGTAGGCATATAAGCCTTCTTGAGGCATTAAATGTTTTGAGAATGCATGATGAATATTTTAAATCTTTCTTGTCGAGTCTTATGGAAGTAAATCCTATTAAGGAGAAATTAAATAGAACCCGTTAGAATGAGATTGCTTGCAGACTGAATTTTGTTAAAAATTCTCGTCTTCTGAGATGTGAAGAGGAGGACAAATGAAATATACTGCGCGGCGATTCTTAAGATTTAACCTAAAAAGAGGCGAGGGAATAGTATATCTGCTAACAAACAAAAGAACAAAAAAGAAGGTTGATGCCAAAAACAGCTTAAACCTCCGTTCTTCCAAAAAAATGAACTGGTATCGAGATAGTTGAGCAGTTTAAGAGGTTTCGTTTAGTCTTTTTAAGATTTTCGGAAAAGAGGTTATGAGGATTTCTCACTTTTAGTTTTGCAGAAGGTGGTGCAAATTATAGGTGTTTAGGTTTATGCAAATAAATTATGATCGTGCTCAAGTTTTAAAATGTGACCTAAGACACAGCCATTTTCTGTTCCTTTATGCGAGTAACTTAGCTTTCTTTAGAATATTTTGTTTAAGGCATCGCTTTTTTCTGCCTTATCTCATGATTTTGGAGCTGAAGGATAAACAAACCATTTGAGTTTCTAGGGTAAGGATGCCGTCAGATACTCGGTAGGGGGCGTGATCTTAGGAACTAATACCGTGAGATGCGGGTTTGATTTCATGAGTTTGGTGAGGACGACAAAAAGTTTGAGAGGCGGATAACTTCTTATTTTGAATGATGTATAAATGAAAGGGGCTTTCATTTATTGAAAAAGAATAAGCTCATATTCAGCAGATGTGAGATGAAGTAAGAGCATAGTAATACCAAGCTGCAGTTATGCTGCTAAAGAACATAATGGCGCTAGTGATGAGCAATGGTATGTCTAGTTGGTATGGTATTCTTCCTCCTGCTACAAGTTCGATACAGAGCGCCATTGTGTTGCACATTAACACTCTTGTTTTAAAGAAACATTTCTCAAGGTATCCAAGCCTATTTTGCGACGCTGTTCATGGTAAATCTATTGAGCACCTCCATCTTTACGCTTATGAAGTAATAAGCCGGCACCATCATTATATTTGCCAGCTCGTGGGTGTTGCGATAGACCTTGCATTAAGGCGGCGGTTCATAAGAGCCATTTTTAGTCATTTCTTGTACAGTTTTTCTCCACACACTCATCCCGCTTGTGATGTGCAAGCAGGTGGTTTTGATTGATTCAAGATAAACAGATTTGAAATGAGAAAATCTTACGTTATTCAGAGTTCTAATTTAATATGAATGACGCTATATTATCATTATAAATCAATATATTGTACATATAAAAAAGAATTCTAAAACCACCCGCTATAAAGTATAAGAAGCGAATAATTAGTCTACGAAAGAACAAAAGAAAAAGAAATATTTCAAAAATCAATATTTTGAATATCACGACTAATATTTTGCGTATTATAGTGAAATTATATGCATGATCGTTCGTAAAATGCGCTGTTTTGTGTGTAGAGTTTCTTCCTTGGTGTCTTGTGTGTTCGCAGGTGTCCTATCCATTTCCTCCTCTCATTCTTAAGCTAAATCCTAAAATTATTGCGCACTTTATTGTGTATTCTTAACAAAAGGCAAAAAATATTTTCAAAATCATCACGCCTTACCGTTTATTTCCATAGGGATATAGACATCAATAAATGCATCATATGATTTGGGGGATACTCAAAAAGATCAAAAGATTCTCTCTTGTTGATTTAATTAAGCATAGAAGAAATATCTTAAAATCAAGCAATTTTAAGCTTTTTTTAAGTTTTTTGGGTAGAACAAGAGGCATTAATGAATAGGTCTAGATTCGATAATTGAAGATGTTTTTAATAGAGAGAAAAGCATGACGACGCTGCAATCGCTTTTACAGAGCTATCGTGATGAAGCGCGTACCGAACGAGATAAAGGTACATATTTTGAGCGTTTTGCTCTTGCTTATCTGACACATGATCCTCTTCAGTCTGGGTGTTATGAGAAGGTTCAAACCTTTAAAGATTGGGCTCATGAAAATGATTGGGATGGTCGTGATACTGGTATCGATCTTGTGGCAAAGCTTCGTGATGGAGGGGGTTTTGCGGCAATCCAATGTAAATTTTATGATGCAGCCTATCGGATTAGAAAAGCAGATATTGATAGTTTTATTTCGGCATCAGGGAAAGCTCCATTCAAGCGGCGTGTTATTATAGATAGTACTGAAAGTACTTGGAGTGATAACGCTGAAACAATGATACGGGGGCAGGATATTCCTGTTATACGGATTAATCTTTCCGATATACAACAAAGTCCGATCCGTTGGGAAACTTTTGCAGCCCAGGGCAAAGTTGTTTTGGAGGATAAAAAGAAAATCCGTCCACATCAATTGGAAGCATTGCGTGATGTGCGTGCTGGGCTTGCTCAAGCAGATCGGGGGAAGCTTATTATGGCTTGTGGTACTGGTAAGACATTTACCAGTCTTAAAATTGCTGAGGATTTGGCGGGTGAAGGCAAGTTTGTTTTGTTTCTTGTTCCTTCCTTGGCACTGATGTCACAGACGGTTCGTGAATGGACAACGGATGCAGGAATCGGATTGAGATCTTTTGCTGTTTGTTCCGATACACAAGTGGGAAAGCGTCGTAAAAATAGTGATGATGTTGCTGAAATTGATGTGTTTGATCTTGCTTTTCCGGCGACAACCGATGCTGCTAAACTTGCAGAACAGGTGGCGAAGAGTGTTGCAGATAAGATGATCGTGGTGTTTGCAACCTATCAATCTATTCAGGTGATTGCTGATGCTCAGAAAAACTATGGTTTGCCAACATTTGATCTTATCATTTGTGATGAAGCGCACCGTACAACAGGGGCAACGCTGGTGGGCGAGGATGAATCCAATTTTGTTAAGGTGCATTCCAATGATGTTATTCGTGCCAAGAAACGCCTTTATATGACAGCGACACCACGTATTTTTGGTGATAACGCAAAAAGTCGCGCGAATGAAGTTAATGCTGTTCTTGCTTCTATGGATGATGAAAAGCTTTTTGGTAAAACACTTTTTTATCGGGGTTTTTCATGGGCAGTACAAAATGATCTTTTAACAGATTATAAGGTTATTGTCTTAGCAATGGACGAAAAATTGGTCAGTTCCGCTGTTCAGAAGCGCCTTAGTGATAGCGATACTGAGCTTATTCTTGATGATGCAACAAAGATTATTGGCTGTTATAAGGCTTTGACAAAACAAAATATGAAGGCTGATGTTGGTGCGGATTTATATCCTATGCATCGTGCTTTAGCGTTTTGTAAAACTATTAAAAGTTCTGAACTTGTGCGTGATGAGTTTTCTACGGTTGTTAGAGAATATCTTGATTATACGAAAGAGGATACAGAAAATGAGCATTTTCTGAAGTGTGAAATTGAGCATGTTGATGGCACTTTTAATGCGAAGGATCGTGGTGCATTACTTGACTGGTTGAAAGCTGATAGTGGTGAGGATGTTTGTCGTATTTTGACCAATGCTCGGTGTTTGTCTGAGGGGGTGGATGTTCCGGCTCTTGATGCGATCATGTTTTTAAATCCACGCAAAAGCCAGATTGATGTTGTGCAAGCGGTTGGGCGGGTGATGCGTCGCTCTGAAGGTAAAAAGATGGGATATGTCATTTTGCCAATTGGTATTCCTCCTGATACTCCAGTGGAACAGGCTTTGAACAACAATGATAAATATCGGGTTATCTGGCAAATTTTAAATGCTTTGCGTGCGCATGATGATCGTTTTGATGCGACGATTAATAAGGCATCCCTCGGGCAAGATATCAGCAATGTGATTGAGATTATTGGTGTCACGCAGAGCACTGAGTTACAGGCTGTTACGGCTGTTGTAGACAATCTTCCGGTTCGCTCACAGCCTGCACGAGCGGGAATTGGAAGTCTGGAGCATGATTGCTTTCTTACAGAGCAGGTAAACGAGGAGCTTTCTTTCTGCGTAGATGAACTTTCTCGTGCGATTTTGGCAAAGATCGTTAAGAAATGTGGGACACGTGATTATTGGGAGGATTGGGCGAGCAATATTGCTGAAATTGCTAAGAATCATATCACGCGCTTAACAGGCATTCTGGCAGAGCCAAATACTGAGGCGCGTCAAGCCTTTGACAGGTTTGTGGCAGAACTGCGTGATGACTTAAATGATGCTGTTACAGAAGCTGATGCGATTGAGATGTTGGCACAGCATATTATCACGCGTCCTGTCTTTCAGGTGTTGTTTGAAGGCTATCAGTTCACACGTGAGAATCCTGTCTCGCGTGCTATGCAGCGTATGCTTGATGTGCTTGATGAGGCAAATCTTGATAAGGAATCCAAAGATCTGGAAAAATTTTACGCAAGTGTAAAATTACGAGCCAGTGGCATTACGGATCCAAAAGCAAAACAGAGGTTGATTGTAGAGCTTTATGATAAGTTTTTTCGTTATGCTTTTCCACGCACTGTAGAAAAATTAGGCATTGTTTATACCCCCGTCGAGGTTGTGGATTTTATTTTGCACTCTGTCAATGATGTATTAGAGCAAGAATTTGGGCAAACGCTTGGCTCATCGGGTGTGCACATCATGGATCCCTTTACTGGAACGGGGACTTTTATCACACGGCTTTTACAATCGGGTTTGATAAAACTAGAGGAGATGAAACACAAATTTTGTCGTGAAATTCATGCCAATGAAATCGTGCTTTTAGCCTATTATATTGCAGCCATTAATATTGAGACGACCTATCATGGTCTGATGGGGGGCGATTATGTTCCGTTTGAGGGAATTTGTTTGACCGATACATTCCAGCTTTATGAGCAAGAAAAAGACCTGATCAGTGATTTGCTGGTGGATAACAGTACACGTCGGGCGCACCAGAAGGAACTGGATATTCGTGTTATTGTTGGCAACCCCCCTTATTCTTCTGGACAAAAAAGTGAAAACGACAATGCGCAGAATATTGGCTATCCTAAATTGGATCGTCGCATTCGTGAAACTTATGCTGCTCAATCCAAAGCAAGCAATGTTAATGGACTTTATGACAGTTATATTCGTGCCATTCGTTGGGCAAGTGATCGCATAAAAGACTGTGGTGTTATTGGTTTTGTGACAAATTCAGGTTTTATCAATGGATATTCTACGAGTGGATTACGAAAAGAATTGAATGAAGAATTTTCGAGCATTTATGTTTTCAATTTGCGTGGTGATATTCGCAAAAATATGATGAGCAAAGGAGCTGCTCGAGAAGGGCAAAATGTTTTCGGAAGTGGAAGTATGGCAGGAATCGCTGTGACACTATTTATTAAAAATCCAAATGTCACGGAGCATTGCAAAATTCACTATTACAATATTGGTGATAATCTCACGACAAAGGAGAAATTATCTCAACTTCAGCGGTTGGGTAGTGTTGGCGGTATCAAGCGTGAACACGGCTGGCAGATGATTACGCCAGATGAATATGGCGATTGGCTGAATCAGCGCAACAGTGATTTTAAAAAATTTCTGGCCTTAGGTGATAAGAAAGGCAGTGATAAAAAGCTCTTTGAAACGTTTTCTCGTGGGATTATAACTACTCGCGATGCCTGGGCATATAATTCAAGCCGTGAAAATCTAGCGAAGAATATGCGTAACACGATAACTTTCTATAACAATGAAGTGGAACGTTTTAATAATGTTTATGCGCATTCTGACCGCAAAGCACGTGCAAATGCTGTGAACGATTTTGTTGATACAGATACCCAAAAAATCAGTTGGAGCAGTAGTCTTAAAGAGGAATTGGTAAGAGGAAAGTTTTCTGAATTTGAAAGTAATTGCTTAGTTCAAAGTCTTTATCGTCCTTTTACACAACAATGGCTTTATTATAACCGTACTTTTAACGAAAGAGTATATCAAATGCCGCGTATATTCCCTATGAAGCAAGCGGTTGAAAACAGAGTAATACAAGTTACGGGAGTTGGAGCAAGCAGTGGATTTTCTGTTCTGATGACTAAGAATTTATCTAATCTTCATGCAATGGATACTGGTCAATGTTTTCCACGGTATGTTTATGAAGATGTTGCACCCTTAGGAGCTAAAAAAGGGAATCAGGTTCATTTGTTTGCAAATTTTGCAGAGGAAAGCAAAGAAACTGGTTTACAGCGGCGTGATGCTCTTACGGATGAAGGGTTGGCTTATTTTAAGGCAGCTTATCCTGGTGAAATGATTACAAAGGATGATTTGTTTTATTATGTTTATGGGATTTTGCATTCTGAAGATTATCGTGCTCGTTATGCGCATAATCTGTCTAAACAATTGCCGCGTATTCCAACAGTTAAAAAGGTAGAGGATTTTTGGGCTTTTGTTACAGCGGGGCGAAAGCTTGGTGATTTGCATATGAATTATGAAGAAGTTGAACCCTATCCCGTTACCTATAAACAGGGTGATCCAAGAACTTGGGTGATTTCTGATGAGAAGAGTTTTTATCGTGTTGAAGCAATGAAATTTGCTGGTAAGCGTGGTGCTATTGACAAAAGCACAGTGATTTATAATGCGCATATCACGATGCAGAATATTCCTCTTGAAGCTTATGAGTATGTGATCAATGGCAGGCCTGCTCTTGAATGGGTTATGGAGCGGCAGGTTGTCAAAACGGATAAAGCGAGTGGGATTGTGAATGATGCCAATCGCTATGCTGTTGAAACGGTGGGTAATCCAGCTTATCCATTGGAATTGTTTCAGCGGGTTATTACTGTAAGCTTGGAAACAATGAAAATTGTGCGCAACCTGCCAAAATTGGAAGTGAGAGAAACTGAAAAGGTTAAATTATCCATTGTGCGGTAAAAAAGTGTTGAGTCGTAACAAACTGGCACTATCATACACCTTGCCAGCTCGTGGGTATTGCGACAGCCCTTGGCACTTGAGACAAGTCCATAAGAGGCATGTCTTTCTTGTACAGTTTTACGCTGCGCAGGCTCTCTTCCTTTGTGATGTGCAAGTCCTATGTGATGTGCAAGAAAATGGTTTTGATTGATTCAATAGAGAACAGATTTGAAATGAGAGAATCTGATGATATTGAGAGCTCTCATTCAAGTTGTAGCGTAATAAATTTTCATTATAAATCAATATATTGTATGTGATAAAGCACCTTAGGCAGTGAGGTCGCTAAAATTATGACGCATGAGCTTTAGCGGCAGTGATGAATATTCTCAGGCAGGGTTTTCTTATCGAGCTTTATGTGAGTAAACCATATAAATGGGGAAGCTGAGAGGAACTTGTCCAGAGAAAGTGGATTGTTTACAAATCGTTGCTAATAAGAATCGTCGCCTTTTGAGATGTTGAGAGGAAATGACAATTCTCATGAAATCTGTCTTTTGAGATGTTCTGATATTGAAGTGAGCAGGTGGAACGCGTTAGACAAGAAGCTGAGTTATTATTGTTTACAGATCAATAGAGTTTAAAAATTTTCGTTCTTTTTGGGAGAGGAAACCAGACAAAAAGTGATCTTAGAGAGCGAAATGATTTCAAAAAAGATTGCGATAAAAAATGTAGGGTATTTGTCGCGGTGTGCGTTTTGAGCTTATTCCTATCTGTGATCTAAAATGCTCTTATGAAGATGCTTTTTAGAATAAGAGATTGTTACTAATATATTGACTTATAATGATAGTTTAATGTTCTCTCTGTTAAATGAGAAATCTAAGTATTATAAATTTTCTTATTTTAAATCTATTAAAATTACTTCTTTGCATGTCATATGAGGTTGGTATGTTCGTGTTTAAGAAAGGCGTAATGCATGCCTCTTACCAATCATCCCAAGAGGTTTAAGAGCTATCGTAATACTTGGGGGGTGGCAAAATATAGGGTGGGGCGGTTTGCATTTTTTATGAAGGGTAAGACAGTGGTGTAAATAGATTTTTATGACAAGTTTGATTTTATAGCTATCTGGGAAGATTTATTTACAAGAGCTGTCTTCTATATTGGGGATGGCATTAGATAGATCACGTGTTGTGAGATCAAGTTTGGGATGTAAGAGATGTTTTTTGGTTAATGTGCAAGACAGTGACACGTGTATCGGGGCGTTGTGCTTTGTATGGGGGGAAGTTCTGGCGGGCTTTTATGGCGGTAATTCGTGTGGAAAGGTATGGAGAGAAGGGTAAAGCAGTCAGAGGGTAGCAAGGTTTAAAGTCACAAGAATAAAGATCAGGGAGAAAGGTCAGAATGCGGTTCTGATATAGACTTGGAGCGTTTTAATATATTGGAATATAAGAATGCGGATTTGATTGATCTGTTGTATTGCGCTTTCAGCATTGTTCTTTTTAACAGGATAGGCAATGAAATGGATATCAGGCATTAAATATTTAAGTTCTCGCATTGAGCGCCACACATGGTAATCATGGGTGACGATATAAAGGGTTTTATAGTGGTGTTTTTTGATCCAATCGGCGCTTTCTTTAGCATTTCCTCTGGTGTTAATCGCTTGATGCCCGATGTCAATACAACAGGAGATAAGCCGTGGGGTAATATGCATGTTGTACATGAGACTTTTCAGATTGGTTGTGGTGTTTACGCCACTGATGAGGAGACGTGAACCAAGCCCCCTTTGTAAGAGATTAAGTCCTGTCTCTATTCGGTTTTCTCCGCCTGTAAGCACGATAATGGCATCCGCTTTGGGGAGAGGTGTTGGGGGAGAGAGTCGTTCAGTTTTTTCAGAAAAAATAATAAAACCGCCCCAGAAAATTAAAACAATGATTGAAAGAGTAAGGGTTGTCGGTGGAAAATAGCGAAATAAAAGCCATGGAGACCAACTATTATAGTGGGGCCGTTTTGGAAGAGGACGTTCTAAATTGTTTTGCGTCAATGAGTTGAAAGTGTTGTGAGTCATAAATTAAAATAAACCGTTTTCACATTGATCGATTTTTTTCAGTTGCGCTAAAATAGTCATGCGATTTGTAAGGGTGGTGAGAAAAGAAACGAAAATAATAAGAAAAATGATTTTTCCGTAGGGGATGGAACTTATGGAAAGATGTCCAAACAAAGCTGTTACTTGGCTAGCTTCTACTCTTCCCAAGTTATAATTCGTCCAGAGACAAAAGGCTGAAAATAGAAATATGCTTGTGAGACCACCATATAAAGCACCACGCAGCGCAGTTTTAAAAAAATGCCAGTCAAATTGGCGAGCAATGAAAAGAGTTTCAGTACCAAGGAAATATAAGACATTGATAATATGTGTATTTTCTGCCAATGCATTGCGGGTGGCAAAAATGATGGTGAGGATAAGAGAGCCTAAAACCAATGCTAAAATTGAAAAACCAATGAAAACAGTGGTGTGTGCCATGGTCGCAAAACGATGAACCCAAACACGGTGATCATCAAATTGACCTCCTGGAATTTGGGTTTTAATGGCGTGATTAATGGCTGCAAAATTGATTTTTTCATCTCTCTTCAGGGTCACAATGATGAGGCGGGGAAGGGGTAGTTCATTGACATTGAAGCCTGTTCCAAGCCATGGCTCCAGTAACTTTTCTGTAGCTTTTTGGTCAACAATTTTTGCATCTTGTACACCAGAAAATGTTTTAACCAATTGTACGGCATCACGGAGTGCTTTGTTGATATCAACATTGTCAATGGGGCGTATTTGTATTGTTGCTTCATAGCTAATCTGATTACTCCAATTTTGGGCGGCACGTTGGACCAAATCAACACCGATTAAGGTGAGGCTTGAAAGAAATGTCATAATAGCAATCACGGCAACTAATGCTTTTCCAGAAATATTACCACTGGGAATAATCGCTGTTGTATTTTTTTTATTGCTTGTAAAAATGGGGAAAGACTTATTCATGAATCGTCATCCGTCCGTTATGGAGAAGCATACGCCGTGCTGCAACTTGTTCCATTAAGGCAATATCATGGGTAGCAATGATAACAGCTGTTCCAAAACGATTTAATTCAATAAACAAACGCAGTAGGCGTTTTGCCAAGGGCGGATCGACATTTCCGGTGGGTTCATCGGCAAGTAGAATTTCAGGTTGATCAATGAGTGCGCGTGCAATGGCTACCCTTTGTTTTTCCCCACCGGAAAGAACCGGTGGTAAAACATGAATATGATCTCCAAGACCTACCCAACAGAGAAGATCTTCCACTTCACTGCGATAGGTTGCTTCTTCTTGTCCTTTAATGCGTAAAGGTAAGGAGACATTTTCATAAGTGGTCATGTGGTCGAGTAAACGAAAATCTTGAAAAACCACCCCAATACGTTGTCGCAGCGCAGGGAGCTCTTGTCGTTTGAGTAATGCTGTGTCTGTTCCAAAGAGATCAATATGACCGCGGGTGGGTTTGAGTGCCAAAAACATAAGACGCATCAGCGACGTTTTCCCTGCTCCAGAGGCACCTGTGAGAAATTGAAATGATCCAGGAGGAATATGAAAGCTAATATCACGAAGGACCTCAGGGCCCATTCCATAGCGTAGGCCGACATTTTCAAAATGAATCACTTTTCGTTACCACTTCCGTTTTTATAGTGTATTACTTTCAGAACTTTTGCTCCTATTTTTATATCTTATTCATGCTTCACAGCCTCCAATATTTCTTAATTTGTGCTTGAGAAGTATTGTTTGTAAAAATCTCTTATATTGCTTTATTTTATCTTTATTTATGATTTTAGCAGGAATTCCAAGGCGTTTCTAGCAGAAACATAAGAACTGCTTTACCTGTTTTTCGATTTGATCTTGATCTTACTCGTTTTGTGGTTGATGGGGCTTGTGCTTTTTTCGCTTTAATGTGCGTTAAAGCGCATCTTTTATAATTTTAATCTTTAGTTTGTTTTTTATTGGTTATGGAAAAAACTATTTTTTTCAAAGACTTTGAAAGTCTGTTTATTGTTTTTTCTTTTGCTGAAATAGATTGATTTATAAGAATAGTTTATCATTTTACAATTTGATAAATTGATAAAAAAGTTTTACCGACAGTAAAATTTACTACTTATGGTAAGTTTTTTATGGCATTCGTTTGCGACTTGAAATGTGTGTGTGTGGATAAAAACATCTGAAGTTTAAATATATCTCTTATGAAGTAACAAGCTGGCACCATCATTATATTTGCCAGCTCCCCAATGTTGCGACAGATCTTGCATTAAGACGGTTCATAAAAGCTATTTTATTCCTTTTTTATACAAATTTGATCCACACACTCATCCCACTTGTTATATGCAAATGAGTGGTTTTGATTGATTCAAGATAAACAGCTTTGAAATGAGAGAATCCTACGTTATTCGAGACTCTCATTCAACATACAAAACAGTGAATTATCATTATAAATCAATACCTTGTCTAAGGATTATATTATAAGAGTGGTGGCAATATTTTGGGTTGCAAACAGAATAGTGGTGCTGGTTTGGATGTTTACCGGTAGCTTTAGCAAAAATGCTAGGTTTATTTCAGTAAAAGGCTAAAGCTTACCGGTGGTATTGTGCATTAAACCATGGTTTCTTTAATTTTGTCGGTTGGCAATCAGATCTTCAACAACTTGTGGTTCGGCAAGGGTTGAAATATCTCCGAGAGTATCAAAATCGTTTTCAGCGATTTTTCGTAAAATACGTCTCATAATTTTCCCTGATCGTGTTTTGGGAAGCTGCGGAGCAAACTGAATTTTATCCAATATGGCAATAGAACCTATTTCTTGTCTCACATGCTTGATAAGGTCTTTTTGCAATTCTTCACTTGGCGCTGTTCCTTCCATGAGGGTCACAAAACTATAAATTCCTTGTCCTTTAATGGGATGCGGGTAACCCACAATAGCTGCTTCTGATACAGAGGGATGCGAAACAAGCGCTGATTCAATTTCAGCGGTTCCTAGCCTGTGCCCTGAAACATTGAGTATGTCATCAACCCGTCCTGTGATCCAATAATAACCGTCACTATCGCGCCTACAGCTATCGCCTGAAAAATATTTTCCTTTATAGGAGGAAAAATAAGTTTGAATAAAGCGTTCATGATCCTTATAAAGTGTGCGCATTTGTCCGGGCCATGAATCACTGATACAAAGAGTGCCTTCTGCTTCATCTTCTAAAACATTGCCTTGGGCATCAACAATTTGGGGTTGAACACCAAAGAAAGGACGTGTGGCCGATCCTGCTTTGAGGGGGGTTGCACCGGGCAGGGGCGTGATCATATGCCCCCCTGTTTCTGTTTGCCACCATGTATCGAGAATCGGACAACGGTCATTTCCAATTATATGATAAAACCATTCCCATGCTTCTGGGTTAATAGGTTCTCCTACTGTGCCTAAAAGACGCAACGATGTTCTGTCTGAGTGTTCAACAAACGAATTTCCTGCTCCCATTAAGGCGCGGATAGCTGTTGGTGCGGTATAGAGTGTATTGACTTGATGCTTGTCGACAATTTCCCAGAATCTGCCTTTGTCAGGAAAGGTTGGTATGCCTTCAAACATTAAAGTGGTCGCACCATTGCATAAAGGTCCATAAACCAAGTAAGAATGACCGGTTATCCAACCAATATCAGCTGTGCACCAGTAAACTTCATCGGGGTGGTAATCAAAAACATATTGGTGAGTCATCGAGG
Organism: Bartonella sp. AP331QHHD; assembly: GCF_042195905.1. Classification (NCBI taxonomy): domain Bacteria; kingdom Pseudomonadati; phylum Pseudomonadota; class Alphaproteobacteria; order Hyphomicrobiales; family Bartonellaceae; genus Bartonella; species Bartonella sp. AP331QHHD. The sequence continues at coordinate 70,997 of NZ_JBHIPG010000007.1, read as the reverse complement.
CAAAAATAAGATAGCCTGCTGTGGTATGCAAAACACCTTTGGGTTTGCCGGTTGAGCCTGAAGTATAAAGAATAAAAAGTGGATCTTCAGCATTCATGGGTTCTGCTGGACAGTCTCTTTGGGTATGAGCTATCTCTTCGTGGTACCAAAAATCACGCCCCTCTACCCATTGAATGGGGTCACAAGTTCGCCGTATAACCATAACTTGGTCCACATGCACATTTTGGCGCGCGGCTATCTCAATGGCATGGTCAACGTTGTCTTTTAAGTTAATCCGTTTGCCGCCACGCAAGCCGTGATCAGCGGTAATCATAAAGGTTGATTCACAATCGACAAGGCGTCCTGCTATTGCTTCAGCAGAAAAGCCAGCAAAAATAACCGAATGAATGGCTCCAATGCGGGCACAAGCAAGCATGGCATAGGCTGCTTCGGGAATCATAGGAAGATAAATGGTTACTTTATCGCCTTTCTTAATGCCACGACTTTTCAAAAGATTGGCAAAACGACAAACATGTTCATAAAGCTCGTTATAGGTTATTTTTTTATCATGATAAGGATTATCTCCTTCCCAAATGAGCGCGATTTTGTCTCCATGGGTTTTCAGGTGGCGATCAATGCAATTATAGGTAACATTTGTTATCCCATCTTCGTACCATTGAATGGAGACATCTCCGTTAAAAGAAGTGTTTTTTACTTTTGTAAAAGGTTTAAACCATTCAATGCGTTGACCATGTTTTGCCCAGAAGCTTTCTGGATCATTAATGCTTTCTCGATACCATTGTTGATAAGTTTCCTCATCGAGTAAAGTATTTTTTTTGATCTCTTCTGATATTGGATAAATTTTTTCAGTCATGTTTCCCTCTTTTTATTTTTTAGAAAAATCAGCCATTGTATTTTTATATTTTGGCAGAGTTATTCCAAAAGCTTTTTATTGTGAGGTTAGACTAAATGACAAAGATTAGAATAGTCAATTTTTAAATCTGATGTGATGATATTAAAGAAGGTATTCTATGTTTTTAGGATACTCAAATATAGCAAAACCTATTGCGGTATAGAGCTTTTTATAAACACACTAAGACATTTTAAAAATGTCTATTATAAAATATTTCTCAGAATTTGATATAAACCAATATAGTTAAATAAAAGACTAACAAGAAAGAATATTGAGCTTATTAATAATGATTTTTTTAGAGAATCTTTCCAACTATAAGAAATAAAATTATAATAAAAAAGATATATTAAACCAAAAAAAAAATGTTGCTATAAGCGTTTCAATAATTTTAGAGATAAGATCTGTCATCACGCAATCCAAATTATAATATAATTACAAATTATAAATATCTCTGAAGTCCGTCTCAATAATAATTGTAGATAATATAATTTAGATATTTTTCGAAAAAAATTACAAATTATTAACTTCAGAGATATCTTTATAGTTGCTCTCTAAAAATTAGAACCAACACTCATGAACTTTCTGTACGAACCCTAAACCAAAACCTCCGAAGAAACCAGTCGTGGCACCAGTAAGTCCACCCATAAGTGCACCTGGACCAGTTGCAGCTCCCAATGCTGCTCCGGTTATCCCTCCTGCAACTGCATAGTCAAAACCTTGTGCATTCATGTGAGAAAGAAAAGCATTAGGACTGCATGCATTTCCATGAGTAGGTCTTGAATTGTGCGAATGACCAAAAGAAGGCTTTGTCACCATATGACCGAATGTGTTGAATGAACCAAACATATTAATTCTCCTTAATTATCTACATTAAAAGTAGTATCACAATGATACATTTCAAATGGCTATCGCGTATTTTTAGAAAAATGTCAAAGATAAATTTTAAAAATAACAATAAAAATACTTTATAAATCATATATACATTATGTATATATAAAATTTTATTCTTAAAAAGATAATAATATTACTTATAATTTTTTTAAGATATAAGAAATGACACCATATTTTTTCTTAATTGAAGTTTAAGTTTAGAAAAATTGCGTATATGAAAAGTTGAAGTTTTTCTCTTTGTTTACGAGAACGATAAAGAAATATCGTTATTGGGATCTATCTCATTGCCATTGTTTTGCCTGCATGTATTATGCGCATATGCTTGGGATTTGTTCTTTTATGTTTCAGGCGAATATTGATCGTATGTTACGCTTTGTAGAGCATAGAAAGTCTTTATGCTATCGTTAGACTTTATAGATTGCTATTCATGTTGTTTAGCGCGGCTTTTGGTGCTCTATTGGGCATTTGAGATGTTTATTTTGCTAAGTGGCTTACATGAAAGAGTTTTGTTACTGTATTATGCAACCATAAGCCTCTTTTTGTCTGCTTTATGCCATTGGCATGTGGGGAAATTGTTTACGCGTGTTGGAGAAGTTAAGAGAATTCGTGGTTTTTAATGGCAATCATTGCGATAATCGTAGTCAATATTTTTTTGCAATTATTTATTTCGCGACAGTTTTTTCATTCATGTGCAACGCCTCTATTTTTGTTATTTTGCTTTTACATTCAGGATTTCTTTTTTGCGTGCTTTTGGTGGAGAGGCGGTCAGAGGGGAGGTGAAGTAGAACCAATGTGCGAGAATATGAGAGCCAAATTTCAATACTATTTTGAAGCTATTGTACGGGTTGTGGATGTGCCGGTGAGAAATTTGAGAAGACTAGCTTTTTTGCTTATTTTGCTAACAGGATGAAAGAGGGACTGGAATCTTTTTTGCTAGAATTGCTCCTTTATTGAGATTGAGGGGAATATTTTTCTCATTTCTGCTGTTTTTGGCTTGTTCGTAGAATTTTCAATGGGAATTTGTGTTAAGGGAGAATGAATTTACATAATGGCTTTAAACAGGGCGTTTTCCAAATAAAGCAGAGCCAATGCGAAGGACGTTAGAGCCAAACTGTAGAGCGGTTTTGAAGTCACTGGACATGCCCATGGAAAGTTTTGGAAGACCGGCTTGTTTTGCCAGCTTTGCTAACAGTGCGAAATAGGGACCGGGATTTTCGTCTAAGGGGGGGATGCCCATAAGACCGATGATATCGAGTCCATAGTTGTTTTTGCATTGAGAAACAAAAGGGATCACTTCTTGGGGTGCAACACCACTTTTTTGCGGTTCTAACCCAATGTTGACTTGAACATAGCAGGGAAGATGCTTTTTTTGCTTTTGCATTTCTTCCATCAAAACTTTGGCTATTTTTTCACGATCAACCGTTTGAATAACATCAAAAATTTTGACAGCTTCAGCAGCTTTATTTGATTGTAGGGGACCGATGAGATGGAGTTTAATATTTTCAAATTGTTGACGTAAAGCAGGCCATTTTTGTGCTGCTTCTTGTACGCGGTTTTCTGCAAACAAAGATTGGCCTGCTTGCAAAAGGGGTCGTATATCAATAGCAGAAACAGTTTTTGAAACAGCGATAAGTTCAATTTCTTCTACAGGGCGTTGTAACTCTTGGCATATTGCTGCAATATCTTTTTGAAGGTTTTGCCATGATTCAATGGAAGGGGCATCAAGGGGAGTTTGTATCTTCATATGTTTGTGCTTTACCGTTTTTGTTCAAGAGTTGGTCGTTTTTTTTAAAGTTTTATAAAATACTTAGGGAAATATTTCACGAAAATGTTGACGATGAGGTTAATCCATGGTCAAGCATAATAAAACAAGTTTTTTGGTTCAGTTTTATTAAAAGAGTATAATGGGAATGACGATTGAGCATTATAAGATAGGCGAACGCTATAATCCACGGGCGAGAGAAAAAAAATGGCAAAAAATTTGGGATGAAAAGAAAATTTTTCAGACTGTCCAAGAAGATGCTCGTGAAAAATATTATGTTTTAGAGATGTTTCCTTACCCTTCTGGGCGCATTCACATGGGGCATGTGCGCAATTATGCCATGGGGGATGTGGTGGCACGCTATAAACGCGCAAAGGGGTTTAATGTGCTTCATCCTATGGGGTGGGACGCTTTTGGGATGCCGGCTGAAAATGCTGCTATGCAAAATAAAGTGCACCCTAAAACTTGGACTTATCAAAATATTGCGGTGATGCGTGGGCAATTAAAACAATTAGGGCTCTCGATAGATTGGACTCGGGAATTTGCGACTTGTGATGTGGAATATTACCACCGCCAGCAAATGCTGTTTCTTGATTTTTATCAAAAGGGGTTGGTTGCGCGTAAAGTGGCTAAGGTGAATTGGGACCCCGTTGATCATACTGTTTTGGCTAATGAACAGGTGGTTGATGGACGGGGATGGCGTTCTGGTGCGTTGGTTGAACAGCGGGAATTGACGCAGTGGTTTTTCAAAATTAGCGACTTTAGTGAAGATCTCTTGGCAGGGCTTGAAGAGCTTGAACAGTGGCCTGAAAAAGTTCGCACCATGCAAAAAAATTGGATTGGAAAATCACAAGGTTTGCTGATTCGTTGGGCTTTAAAGTCGACAGGTGATGCTGATGATGTTTGTGAGAAATTTGATGAGGTTGTTTGTTATTCAACGCGTCCTGATACACTTTTTGGTGCCTCCTTTTTGGCTCTGTCTGTTGATCATCCTATTGCACAAGCTTTGGCAAGAAAAGACAAAGCGTTGAGTGATTTTATTGAAAATTGTCGGTGTGGTGGAACGACAACGGCAGCACTTGAAACAGCTGAAAAACAAGGGTTTCTCACGCCCCTTTTGGCAGTTCATCCTTTCGATTCAACAGTACATATTCCTGTTTATATCGCGAATTTTGTGCTTATGGACTATGGAACAGGGGTTGTTTTTGGTTGTCCAGCTCATGATCAGAGAGATTTCGATTTTGCGCGTAAATATGATCTTCCAATAAAACCCGTGGTTTTGCCAAAAGGAGAGCAAGCAGAAGATTTTGTCACACCTGAAACACCTTATACGGGTGATGGGGTGATGATCAATTCCAGTTTTTTGGATGGTTTGACACCCCGACAAGCTTTTGAAGAAGCTGCTAAAAAGCTTGAAAAACAAATGCTCAATGGGCAACCGCAAGGGAAGAAAACAGTGCAATTTCGTTTGCGTGATTGGGGGATTTCACGGCAACGTTATTGGGGGTGCCCCATTCCCATGATCCATTGTACAACTTGTGGGGTTGTTCCTGTTCCACGTGCCAATTTACCGGTTGTGTTGCCTGATGATGTTACTTTTGATCAACCGGGCAATCCTCTTGCACGACATGAAACATGGCAAAATGTTACTTGTCCTTCCTGTGGTCAACCGGCCAAACGCGAAACCGATACCATGGACACATTTGTTGACTCTTCTTGGTATTATGCACGCTTTACGGCTCCTTTTGCGCAGGAACCTGTTGATAAACAAGCAACAGCTGAATGGTTGCCTGTGCAACAATATATTGGTGGAATTGAGCACGCGATTTTGCATCTTCTTTATGCGCGCTTTTTTATGCGTGCTATGAAATTGGTCGGTCATGTGACGGTAGATGAGCCTTTTAAGGGGCTTTTTACCCAAGGTATGGTGGTGCATGAAACCTATCGAGATGATCAAGGGTGGGTTTCTCCAGCGGATATTTCCATTGTTGAAAAAGATGGAAAGCGGTGTGCTTATAAATTAACCGATCAAAGTGAAGTGACGATTGGTTTGATTGAGAAAATGTCAAAATCAAAAAAGAATGTCGTTGATCCTGATGATATTATTGCATCTTATGGCGCTGATACTGTGCGTTGGTTTGTGTTGTCAGATTCTCCTCCCGAGCGGGATGTCATTTGGACAGAATCTGGTGTTGAAGGTGCACATCGCTTTGTACAGCGTGTTTGGCGCCATGTGGCTGTGAGTGCTTCTATTTTAAAGGATGTGGCGCCTTGTGCAGGGCATCAGGGAGCGGCTTTGGAACTCTCAAAGGTCGCACATCGCACGCTCCACGCTGTAGAAGATGATTTGGAAAAATTCGCTTTTAATCGGGCTATTGCACGCCTTTATGAATTCTTGAATATTATGGCGCCGTTGTTAAATAGGATAGAAAGTGTTGACGATGAAATGAAAGCTTCTTTACGTCAAGCTATGGATTTTTTTCTTGCTATGATTGCACCCATGATGCCCCATTTAGCAGAAGAATGTCATGCTGCTTTAGGGGGAAAAAATTTAATATCTGCGCTTGCTTGGCCTATTTATGATCCCACGTTAACCGTTGCGGAATGCTATACTTTGCCAGTACAAATTAATGGTAAAAAACGTGGTGAGGTGAGCGTTGCAGCAACTGCTGATGAGGTGATGATTAAAGAAGCGGTTTTGGCGTTAGATTTTGTAAAGGCGCAGCTAATTGAAAAGCCTGTGAAAAAAATCATTGTTGTTCCACAAAGGATTGTGAATGTCGTTTTTTAGAAGTTCTATTCTTGTCATTTTAGCTGGTGTATTCACACTGTTGTGTGGATGCAAAGTTGAACCGCTTTACCGTCAAGAGTTGCAGAGTGCAATGACAATGGATTCTGCTTCTTATGGGAATCCTGCTTCTGGATACCCTTCTGGACAAGCTTCTTTGGGATTAGCGCAAAAGCTTGCTTCTATTGTTGTGGAAGAACCTTCGGATCGTTTTGGACAAATGGTGCGCAACCATCTGCTTTTTCTTTTGTATGGAAATGATGCTAAACCTTCTCTACCTGCTTATCAATTGGCATTACAGATATCCGTCTTTACAAGAGAATCTATGCAGATAGAGGTTGATTTCGAGAAAAAGAGAAAGGGACGACCTTCTGTTGGAACTGTTATGAGCAGAGCTTCTTACACTTTGCAGGATATGAAAAATACTCTTGTTGCAAAAGGAACAGCAATGATGAATGCATCTTTTGAGCGACTTCGTCAAGAATATGCAACGCTGCAAGCAGAAGAAGATGCAAAAAAACGTGTTGCGGAAGAGTTGGCTGAACAGATCTTTTTGTTACTTTCAAAAGATCTTTCCAATAAAAATTCTAGATATTAAGCAATATTTTGTCCTGTTTTTTTCCAGTCGTCGAGGAATATTTGCAACCCTTTGTCGGTGAGAGGGTGTTTGACCAGTGCTTTTAAGATTGCTGGTGGAACTGTTGCAATGTCAGCACCACTGAGTGCTGCTTCTTTGACATGATTAACGGTGCGGATTGAAGCGGCCAAGATTTGTGTTTCAAAGTTATAGTTATCATAAATTGTGCGAATTTCATGAAGCAGTTCACTTCCATCATTTCCACAATCATCAAGTCTACCAATAAAAGGTGAAACGAATGTTGCGCCTGCTTTGGCGGCTAATAAGGCTTGATTGGCAGAAAAACAAAGTGTGAGATTTGTTTTTAGTCCTGCTGCTGTGAGGGCTTTACAGGCTTTTAATCCATCGAGTGTTAAAGGAAGCTTGATACAAATATTGTCGGCAATCTTTGCTAAAACAGCTGCTTCTTTCATGATGCTTTCAAATTCCGTTGCTGCAACTTCAGCAGAAACAGGTCCGCTAACGAGAGCACAAATTTCTTTTGTAACATCAAGAATATTGCGTCCTGATTTTAGGATAAGAGAGGGATTGGTGGTAACACCATCAACAAGGCTTAAATTCTGTAACTCTTGAATTTCTTCAATATTGGCGCTATCCACAAAAAATTTCATCTCTAACCTCTTCTTTTTAGCTTTATCCTATTTTTTGTTATGCGCTATTGTTGACTGCAAAAGCAAGAGAAAGAATTAATATCTGTGTAAAGAACAAGAATGCTATGGTGTTAATCATGTACCCGTTTTCGGTAAAGAAATATGATTTATCGTTTCCACACCCATTTCATAGTGTTACTCGTGATAAGGTATAGAATTCATTGCGTACCAACATTTTTGCGTATTGGCATCTTTGCGTAGCGGTGTTTTTATATTTATGGAAATAAGCTAGCATTATCAAACACTTTGCTCATTTCCTATTTGCGATTGCTCTTGATATTTGAGAGTGCATCATAAGATACCTTCCTTTTTTAGGGGGTATGTTTAACTTTGTTTTTGATGAAAGCGGATGGATTTATTTTGTCGTAAAACACTGTTGAAGAACGCCTGTAAAATTTTACGCATGAAGGGTTTTTTTATGGTCAATTACATTGATTTATTCTGTGTTCTCCATTCTTCAACAATACGCTTTTGTGCTGCTTGTATTGTTGCTTGATTCTCAATCAAGCTGAAAGATGTATACACGTGTTTTCACGTTTTGGCACAAAGCCAAGGTGAATATTGTAACGGCTCCATTTGCAATATTATTCTCCCTATAATTAAAATCATGGGATACTCTTTCATCAATAAGGATTTACAAATGTTCCTCGATGGGGTTGAAATGAGAAAAATTCATCGTATTGAGGGTTTTATTACAATAGGTAAAATGATGATTATATCTTTATAAATCAGTTTGTTGAAGATAAATTGAGATATGAGGCGGTAAAAAAATAAAAGTGTGCGTTGGGAAGAAGTCATATTATGGGATCGCTTTGTTGAAGGATGCACTTAACCGATAGCATGTTGAATGCTTAATAGTGATGCGCTTTATTTGCACAGAAGAATGGCGCTGTTTTTTTTGCTATAGAGTTTTTTATTATAGACGATGAGATTGGTTCTTTTATTGGCACTTTGGTGATGAAATGAGTATTAAAAAGAATTTTTGTTAGAAAAGTGTTGTAATCGGGGGGATTGAATCCTGCAATGAATTTTATAAGAGTGTTTAAAGATTAAGGTTTAGGCCTGTTGGTGTTCAATAGGTCGTAGATTGGTTTAAAAGATGAATTCAAACATGATAGAGGAAAAGATTGTATCCGTATTGGTTCCTCTTCCTGTTGCTCACGCTTATAGTTATAAAGTTCCATCTTCTATGGAGGTGAACGTTGGTTCCTTTGTTCGGGTTCCGTTGATGGGGCGTGAGCTTTGCGGTTTTGTTGTGGACGTTGGAGAGCAGACAGCCGATGGGCAAAAGTCTGCTCCTGTGGCGCGTGAAAAATTACGCTCTCTGCTTCATGTTTTTGATTGTCCCCCATTAAAGGCAGAAATGATCACATTTTTGCGTTTTGTTAGTCGCTATACAATGGCACCTTTTGGTCTTGTAGCACGATTGGTTTTGTCGGTACCGGCTGCTTTAGAGCCGGAAGCGCAGATGCTGGGTTTGCGATATTGTGGTGGAAATGTAGAACGTCTCACACCAGCGCGATCACGGATTTTGGAATTGGTGCGTAATGAGAAGATATGGACACGTTCTGGTCTGGCACATGCGGCTGGAACTTCGGTTTCTGTTGTTGAAGGTTTAAAAGCGCTAGGAATTTTTGAAGATGTTAAGGTTCCTGCTCCTGATCTTGTGGCAATGCCTGATCCTGATTTTTGTCCCCCTCAGTTGCAGGGAGCGCAAAATGAAGCAGCAACATTATTGCGGGAAGGTGTTTTATCTTCTCAGTTTCAAGTTTTTTTGCTTGATGGTGTTACCGGATCAGGAAAGACGGAAGTTTATTTTGAAGCGGTCGCTCAAGCCTTCAGAGGAGGTAAGCAGGTTTTAATTTTATTGCCGGAAATTGCTTTAACGCAGCAGTTTTTAGATCGTTTTTATGCACGCTTTGGCGCTGCGGCAGCAGAATGGCATTCTGATCTGACGCCACGTCGTAGAGAACGCGTCTGGCGGCAAGTTGCAGAAGGGCGGGTGCGTGTCGTTGCGGGGGCTCGTTCAGCACTTTTTCTTCCCTTTCATGAACTTGGCTTGATTGTTGTCGATGAAGAGCACGATAGCGCTTATAAACAAGAAGAGCGCATTTTTTATCATGCGCGTGATATGGCTGTTGCACGGGGCTCTTTTGAGCATTTTCCTGTTATTTTATCTTCAGCCACACCGTCGATTGAAAGCCAAGCCAATGTTTTAAAAGGGCGTTATCAAAAGGTGCATTTACCTTCCCGTTTTAAAGAAGCTGCACTTCCACAGTTGCGGGTGGTTGATATGCGCCAAGGAGGGGTGCAAAAGGGGCGCTTTATTTCCTTTGCTCTTGAAAGGGCTTTAAAACAAACGCTTGATAAGGGCGAACAAGCTCTTCTTTTTCTTAATCGTCGTGGTTATGCACCTTTGACTTTATGCCGAATTTGCGGACATCGTTTTCATTGTACCGATTGTTCAAGTTGGTTGGTAGAACATCGTGCGCAAGGGCAACTGAAATGTCATCATTGTGGATATCATGAACCACTTCCTGAAGCCTGTCCTGAATGCGGAACCTTAGATCATCTCGTGGCTTGTGGACCGGGTGTGGAAAGAATTGCCGAAGAAACACAAATGCTTTTTCCTCAAGCGCGATCATTGATCCTTTCAACAGATCTCAAAGGAGGGATTGGGAAGTTGCGAAGCGAATTACAAGCCATTGCAAATGGCGATGTGGACATTATTATTGGAACACAGTTGGTCGCTAAAGGACATCATTTTCCCAAGCTCTCTCTGGTTGGCGTTATTGATGCTGATCTTGGTCTTGCCAATGGCGATTTACGCGCAAGTGAACGTACCTATCAGCTGCTTTCTCAAGTTACCGGAAGAGCAGGGCGTGTGGGATTGAAAAGTTTAGGATTATTGCAAACTTATCAACCAGATCATCCGGTCATCAAAGCCTTACTTGCATGCCAGCCAGAAGATTTTTACACACGTGAGATTGCAGCACGTCAGCATTATCATTTGCCTCCCTATGGGCGGCTTGCCTCTTTGATCGTGTCTGCACAACAGCGCCAAGCAGCAGAACATTATGCGCGCGCATTGCGTCAGGCAGCGCCACGGGAAAAAAATATCTCGGTTATGGGACCAGCAGAAGCGCCTTTGGCTTTGGTTCGGGGGCGTTATCGTTTTCGGCTTTTGCTGCAAGGACAGCGTTCTTTTGATATACAAGGGTTTATACGTGCAATGCTTAGCGGTACACCCAAAATGCCCAGTTCCGTTCGGGTTCAAATTGATATTGATCCGCAAAGTTTTTTCTAAAACCAGTATCGCATAAAGTGAAGGTCTCTTTGCTTAAGGTGCTTTACTTGAACTCTTATATTATTCAGAATAAGCATCCAAGCAGCAAAATATGATACATGTATTGCATTAAGTAGAGCCACGGGAAAAAATATCTTTGTTATAGAACCAGCAGAAGCGCCTCTCTTCTTCGAGGGCACTATCATTTCGGCTTTTACTTCTTTTTTGTATGAGGGACAGTATTCTTTTGATAGGCGGATTCTTTTTATAAGGGCTGAAAATGCTTAGCTGTACACCCAAAATACCCAATTCTATTCGCGTTCAAATTGATCTATGCTTTTTCTAAATCAGTGCAATATAGTGCCATATAAAGTGAAGCTATGCGGGCTTAATGAAGGGCGTGATTTTGATAAAAAAATTTGAAAAGAGAGAATTTGTCGATATTTGAAGCTTGTCCGGTATGAAAAATGATATATTATCATTATAAATCAATGTTTTGTATATTTAAAGAGTGTGCTTACAAGAAAATATTACTTGGTGAAATTTTTTAAAAGGAGTGGGTATTTGAAGAAAAAAGAGCAATGTTTTCTTTAATTTTTAGGAGGATATTCATTATTTTTTCTTTCTTATCAGTTTGAAATAATAGACTTTTTCAATCGCAGCTGCATCTCATTAAAGGTCTTGTGGTGATAAAGGGAGTGTTTTTTAGAGAAGAAGTGTTTTATTATGGTGGCAAGGGCATTTGAAGAAAAATCAAAGAGAGTGAAAAAATCGCTCAGAGAATGTCAAAAAGAGGCATAAAAAAACTGTGATGCCATCCTGTATATCTAAAAAAAATGCTTTTCAAAAATATTTTGAATATTTTATTAAAATTTTTAAAAAGCAGCGATTTGTGGTGTTGCGAGTCGGCTATGTCTATGCTAGAAACCAAGTGATTTTTGTTCTAGGTTTTAAGAAAAAGATTCTTAAGATTGAGAATGTCTGTTTCATTTCATCTGATAACTATCAGAGAGTCGCTCAAGGGAAAGAGGCGGTATTTCGTGTCGGATTCATTTTCTCTCATACCGCTGCCGTTGGTAGATCAACGCTATGCGCAAGCGCTTTTTGATTGCGTTCAAGAAGCCGGAAACGTTGAAAAGGTTGAAAAGGCAGTAGAGGATCTTTTACTTGTTTTGGAGCATAAGGATTTAAAACGCTTTGTGCTTAGTCCATTCTTTTCAGTTAAAGAGCAAATTAAGGTGATGCAATCTGTTTGTGCAAACATCAAATTTGCTGATAAAAACGCAGGGCAGGTCATTGGTAATTTTTTACGCGTTATTGCAACAAACCGTAGGCTTAGTGCCGTATTTGGTATTTTACGTGCTTTCCAGCATTGTGTTGCACGCGCTCGTAGGCAGGTTACTGCGCAAATTGTTTCTGCGTGCCCTTTAAGTTCTCAACAAAGACAAGAGTTGTGTGAGGCTTTGCAAGGTGTTGTTGGAGGAAAAGTCTTGCTGCACATCATTGTGGATCCAACAATTCTTGGTGGATTAATCGTTCGTGTGGGATCGTCTCAAATTGATACGTCTCTTCTCACAAAATTGTCTTCACTTAAGCTTGCATTGAAAAAAGAGGTCAGCTGATGGATATTAGACCATCTGAAATTTCAAAAATTCTAAAAGAGCAAATCAAAAACTTTGACCAAAAGGCTGAGGTTTCAGAAATTGGTTGGGTTCTCTCTGTAGGGGATGGTATTGCTCGCGTTTATGGTTTGGATAATGTCCAAGCAGGGGAAATGGTCGCCTTTCCAAACGGTGTGCGTGGTATGGCACTCAATTTGGAAGTTGATAATGTTGGTGTGGTCATTTTTGGCTCAGATCGTGATATTCGTGAAGGTGATTGTGTAAAGCGGTTAGGTGCTATCGTCGATGTTCCTGTGGGGCCGGCTTTGCTTGGGCGTGTGGTTGATGCGTTGGGAAACCCTATCGATGGTAAGGGGCCCATTAAAGCAACAGAGCGTCGTCGTGTCGATGTTAAGGCTCCTGGAATTATTCCGCGTCAGTCTGTCCATGAACCGATGTCGACCGGATTGAAAGCGATTGACGCACTCATCCCTATTGGACGGGGGCAGCGTGAATTGGTGATTGGTGATCGCCAAACAGGAAAAACAGCAATTTTGCTCGATACATTTTTAAACCAAAAACCTTTTCATGAAAAAGGGGCTGGACGAGAGCAAGACAAAGTTTATTGTATTTATGTGGCTATCGGTCAAAAACGTTCGACGGTGGCACAATTCGTTAAAGTTTTAGAAGAACGTGGAGCGCTGGAATATTCTATTATTGTTGCAGCGACCGCTTCTGATCCAGCACCACTGCAATTTATTGCACCTCTTGCTGGGTGTGCTATGGGTGAGTATTTCCGTGATAATGGGCAACATGCTTTGATTGGTTATGATGACTTATCAAAACAGGCGGTGGCGTATCGTCAAATGTCTCTTTTATTGCGTCGTCCTCCAGGTCGTGAAGCTTATCCGGGAGATGTTTTCTATCTGCATTCGCGTCTTTTAGAGCGGGCTGCGAAGTTGAATGCGGAAAATGGATCTGGGTCGTTGACAGCTTTGCCGGTTATTGAAACGCAAGCAAATGATGTTTCTGCCTATATTCCTACAAATGTGATTTCGATTACTGATGGGCAAATTTTTCTAGAGACTAATTTGTTTTATCAAGGAATTCGTCCTGCTGTAAATGTTGGTCTTTCTGTATCGCGTGTTGGTTCTGCTGCACAAATTAAGGCAATGAAGCAAGTTGCTGGCTCGATTAAAGGTGAATTGGCGCAATATCGTGAAATGGCAGCTTTTGCGCAGTTTGGCTCTGATTTGGATGCGTCAACCCAGCGTCTGTTAAATCGGGGTGCGCGTTTGACAGAGCTGTTGAAGCAGCCGCAATTTTCTCCGCTCAAAACAGAAGAACAGGTGGTGGTTATTTTCGCGGGTGTGAATGGCTATCTTGATGCTTTGGCGGTTTCTGATGTTGTGCGGTTTGAGCAGGGACTTTTAGTGCTTTTGCGTAGTGATTATCAAGATCTCTTAAAGGCAATTGCTGAGCAAAAGCAAATAACAGATGAGCTGAAAGATAAGTTGATAACTGTTCTTGATACTTATGCAAAAAATTTCTCGTGATGAATTGATGGAATGCTTGAATGGCTTCACTAAAAGATCTTAGAGACCGTATCGCTTCGGTTAAAGCAACACAAAAGATTACCAAAGCTATGCAAATGGTTGCAGCGGCAAGGTTGCATCGTGCTCAAGAGGCAGCGCAGTCTGCACGCCCTTATGCGAAGAGAATGGCTGATATTTTGACCAGTGTTGCTGCTGATGTAGATGGTGTTGATGCGCCTACTCTTATGCGTGGTACGGGGCGCGATGATGTACATCTTTTGGTGGTGTGTACTGCTGAGCGCGGTTTGTGTGGTGCTTTTAACGTGCAAATTGCTCGTCGTGCACGTGAACAGATTAAGGCATTGTTGGCGGCTGATAAAATAGTAAAAATTATCACTGTGGGTAAAAAAGGCGCGGATATTTTATCGCGTGATTACAAAGGCTTGATAATTGATCATATCGATTTGCATGCTGTAAAGCGAATTGGTTTTGCAGAAGCAGTGATGATTAGTCAACGGATTGTTGATTTATTCAATGAAGGCGCTTTCGATGTTTGTACGCTGTTTTATTCTGAATTTGTTTCCGTAATTAATCAGCGTCCAACAGCTTTGGATTTGATTCCAATGGTTGCTCCAAAAGCAACTGTTAGGGCAATAGATATTGTGGAGCAAACCGATCATAACAAAGGTTCACAATCGATTGTTTATGAATATGAACCTGATGCTGCGTCTCTTTTAGAGGCCCTTGTACCACGTAATCTTTCGGTGCAAATCTTTCGGGCTTTGCTAGAAAATGTTGCTGGTGAAATGGGCGCCAAGATGACAGCTATGGATAATGCATCGCGCAATGCGGGTGAAATGATTAGTAAATTGACGGTGGCTTATAATCGTCAACGTCAAGCACAGATTACGACAGAATTGATCGAAATTATTGCGGGCGCTGAAGCGCTTTAAATGGAGAAGGTAAGGATTGATGGTAAAAGCAGTAACCTCAAGCAAAGGAACAGAAAAAGGTGAAAAAAAGAAACCAGCTGCTCGTTCCAGCGTGAAAAAAGCCGCTTCGAAATCTCAAGTGGATGTAAAGGCTTCCTCTGTACCTGCGCGTGATGCAGCTAAAGATACACCTGTAAAAAAAGATACATCCGCAAAAAAAGAAGAGCGTGCAAAAGGCGCTGTTGGTGAAATCAAGCAGATTATTGGTGCTGTTGTTGATGTGCAATTTGAAGGTGAATTGCCAAATATTCTCAACGCTTTGGAAACAGAGAATTTAGGCAATCGCTTGGTATTAGAAGTTGCGCAGCATTTGGGTGAAAATACCGTGCGTACGATTGCTATGGATACGACTGATGGTTTGATGCGGGGCC
The DNA here is from genome assembly GCF_042195905.1 of Bartonella sp. AP331QHHD. Taxonomy (NCBI): domain Bacteria; kingdom Pseudomonadati; phylum Pseudomonadota; class Alphaproteobacteria; order Hyphomicrobiales; family Bartonellaceae; genus Bartonella; species Bartonella sp. AP331QHHD. The sequence goes on along the minus strand of NZ_JBHIPG010000007.1, from coordinate 55,592 downwards.
AAAAGGTTGTGGATACAGGCACACAAATTAGCGTTCCTGTAGGAGAAGCAACGTTGGGACGTATTATGAATGTGATTGGGGAACCGGTGGATAATGTGGGACCAATCGCTTCAACCAAAACACGTTCTATTCACCAAGAGGCACCTGAATATGTTGAGCAATCGACTGTTTCGGAAATTCTTGTCACCGGTATTAAAGTCGTGGATTTGTTAGCCCCTTATTCTAAAGGAGGTAAAATTGGCTTGTTTGGTGGTGCTGGTGTTGGAAAAACCGTTCTCATTATGGAGCTTATAAACAATATTGCAAAGGCACATGGTGGCTATTCTGTATTTGCTGGTGTGGGAGAACGTACACGTGAAGGAAATGATCTTTATTATGAAATGATCGAAAGCCGCGTGAATGTGAATCCAAAAGAGAATAATGGTTCAACGGAAGGGTCAAAGTGTGCCCTTGTTTACGGGCAAATGAATGAACCACCAGGAGCGCGTGCGCGTGTGGCTCTTTCAGGATTGACAATTGCAGAAAGTTTCCGTGATGAAGGACAAGATGTTCTCTTCTTTGTGGATAATATTTTCCGTTTCACGCAAGCAGGAGCTGAGGTGTCTGCTCTTTTAGGGCGTATTCCTTCTGCTGTGGGGTATCAGCCAACTTTGGCAACAGATATGGGGGCGTTGCAAGAACGTATTACTAGTACAAAAACAGGCTCTATTACTTCCGTTCAGGCAATTTATGTTCCGGCAGATGACTTGACGGATCCGGCGCCGGCAGCGTCTTTTGCTCATTTGGATGCAACAACTGTTCTTTCGCGCTCTATTGCGGAAAAGGGGATTTATCCAGCGGTTGATCCGCTTGACTCTTTCTCGCGTATGTTGGATCCATTGATTGTGGGGGAAGAGCATTACACTGTTGCTTGTCAAGTGCAAACCATTTTACAACGTTATAGAGCGCTTCAGGATATTATTGCTATTCTTGGAATGGATGAACTTTCTGAAGATGACAAATTGCTGGTGGGGCGGGCGCGTAAAATTGAACGTTTCCTTTCGCAACCTTTCCATGTTGCGGAAGCCTTTACTGGTTCACCGGGGAAACTCGTTCCTTTGGAAGAGACAATCAAAGGCTTTAAGGGGCTTTGTGCTGGCGATTATGATGATTTGCCAGAAGCTGCTTTTTATATGGTTGGTTCGATTGATGAAGCACTTGAAAAAGGAAAGCGTCTCATGGCAGAGGCTTCTTAGTAAGAAGCTTCTTATTCAAGAGAAAACTGTCATGGGTATTTTTCGTTAAAAAGGACGAGTCGTTGGAGAAAACGGAGAGTCCTTATATCGGGTATTGTGGAGACTTTTGTGGAAAACAATAGAGAAGAGCATTTTTTATTTGAGCTTGTATCGCCTGAAAAAATTGTGTTTTCAGAGCAGGTCGTGTCTGTTGTTCTTCCTTCAGCCTCAGGTTATTTGACAGTTATGGCGCATCATGCGCCATTGGTGGCAAGTATTGTGTTGGGCAGTGTTCGTGTTCGCACCTCTGTGGGTGAAAAATTATTTGTTGTATGCGGGGGCGTTGCAAATATTACCTTTTCAGGCTGCTCTTTATTGGTAGAGCACGTTGTGGCTGTAGAGAATCTTTCTTTTGATGTATTAGAACAGCAGATTTTGCAGATTCAAGCGACGTTAGAAGGAGGGACAAGTGATGAGGACAATCATAAAATAGAGGCTTTTTTCCAGCAGTTGTCAGCTGATGGTGCTGTGTTGATAGAAGCGTAGCAGAGTTACAGGAAAAGATGACATGAGCGGAAAAAAGAGTACGGTTGTGTCTGCTAAAAGGAGTGCAAAACCTTTTCCTCATCCTGGTCGTGTCTTTGCGGGACCTTTGCCAAAGTGCTTTGTTTATATTTTTGCTTCTCTTATTTTGCAATGGGCTTATGGTTTAGGGGCTAATATTGTTCAGTCTAACATTGTCCATCTTACGGGTGATTTTCATGCAACTTTGGCCGAGACGACATGGCTGGTAGCGGCTTATATGGCGCCAAATGTGAGTGTAGCGATTATGTTGATCAAAATCCGCTATCAATTTGGGCTGCGCGCTTTTGCTGAATTATCAATTCTTGGCTTTGTTTTGGTTTGCGTGTTGCAGCTCTTTGTTACGGATTTGCGTTCTGCATTGATTATTCGCTTTTTTGCTGGGATTGCTGCTGCTCCTTTGGCTTCGCTTGCGCTGCTTTATATGATGGAGGCTTTTGCTCCAGCAAAGAAGTTTACTGTTGGTCTTAGTTTGAATTATATGAATGCGGCTTTAGCGGCACCTTTATCACGTTTGATTTCTCCTGATTTGCTGGAAAATGGTGGTTTTTCCAGTCTTTCCGCTCTGGAAATGGGGTTGGTTCTTATCAGCTTGGTCTGTATCTATACTTTGCCTCTTACTCCTGTTGTGCGTAGTAAGGTTATTCAAAAATTAGATTGGATAAGCTATGGTTTGATTGCTCTTGGTCTTGGATTAAATGCTGTGATCATGTCTGTTGGCATATTGTATTGGTGGTATGAAGCACCATGGATTGGTTGGGGGTTCGCACTTGCTATTTTCTCGTTGGCTATTGCTATTATTATTGAGCTTAATAGAGAAAAACCGTTGATTGATCTCCGTTGGATTTTCAGTAAAGAAATGGTCCAATCTGTTTTTATTTTATTTATTTTTCATGTTTTTTTATTGGAGCGGTCAAATTTGCCCGTAGGGTTTTTTAATCTTTTTGGTTTGCTCAATCGTGAGATGGCGCCCATGTATCTTGCGGTGACATTAGGGATTCTGTTAGGGGGGGCTGTTTGTGTCTTTTTTTTACGGGCGGGGCGTGAGGATTATTTTTATTTGTTGTCTTTGGGTTGTTTGGCGTTAGGAGCTTATTTAGATAGTCATGTAAACCATTTAACGCGCCCACAAGATATGATGTTGAGCCAAGGGTTGGTGAGTTTTAGTTATGCACTTTTTTTGCCTCCGGCTCTTTTCAAAGGGTTTGTGATCGCTGGTGAGCGAGGACCGCGTTACGTTTTAAGTTTTATTGCTGTTTTTTTGCTAACGCAAGTGACAGGGGGATTGATGGGGTCGGCTTTTTTTGGCAGCCTTCAGTTTTATTTTGCCCATAAGAACTTTGAGTCCTTAACACAAAATATTATTATTACTGATCCGCTTATTTCTGGTGAGATGAATACTTTATTTTCGCCTTCTTATGGTGTTTCTGTTCCCAATGGCTTGAGAAGTGAGCAGGGTACTTCTATGTTGATAGAGAAATTTAAGTTAACAGCAAATATTTTTGCTTATGATGACGTTTTTCGGCTTTATTTTTATATTTCAATGGTTGTATTCGTTATTTTTCTTGTCACAATGATTGTTAAGTCATGCTCTTTGCGTGCATTAGAAAAGTAGAGTAATGTCATAGAAAGAGGGGTGCAAAAAATGATAAAAAAATTACGGTCAAAAGCTACGATTGTTGCATTCCTATCGGGCATTACGGGTGTTTTGCTGATTTTGTGGGCTTGGAGGCTTCCTCCTTTTGTGAGTAACATTCAAATAACGGATAATGCTTCTATTAAGGGCAATGTTACTCTGGTTAGTTCACAGATCTCTGGGGTGATTGCACGGATTTATGTGCAAGATTATCAACGTGTTGAAAAGGGAATGCTGCTTTTTGAGCTCGATGATTCTCTTTTTCGGCAGCAGCTTGCACGGGCACAGGCTGTTCTCGATTCAAAAAATGCAAAACTGGCAAGTATTGAATTACAAGCACAGCTTTTGCAGGGCGAAATTAATACAGCAGAGGTGGAATTGGCGCGTTCACGAGCATTTTCCAATGTTGTTCCAGATAGTAAAAAGTTAGGTTTTGGTGATGCGGCAAGTTCTGTTTCTCGTCCTCTTTCACAACTCTTGACAGCTCTCGAAACAAAACGCCAATTGCAAAAACAATTGGATCTTGAACGGCAAAGTTTACAGTCAGAAATTGCGGGAGCGAAGGTGAGTGTTGAGTTGGCAAAACTTAATCTCGATCACACAAAGATTTTATCTCCTCGAACAGGCTATATTGGATTAGTTGGAGCGCGGGTAGGGCAATATGTTATGCCGGGGACACAATTGGTCTCTGTTATTTCTGATGATATTTGGATTATTGCTAATTATAAGGAAACGCAACTTTCTCAGATGCGTGTGGGACAACCGGTTGTTTTTTCTGTTGATGCATTGAACAACAAAAAGTTAACAGGGCGTGTGGTTCGTTTTGCACCTGCTACAGGCTCAGAGTTTTCATTGTTAAAAACGGATACGACAATTGGTAATTTTATCAAAATTGCGCAACGTATTTCAGTACGGATTGCTTTAGATCCTGGGCAGGAAGGAATTGAAAAACTCATTCCTGGCATGTCCGTGGTTACCTATGTAGATACTTCGCAGCGAGTCGATTCTGGAGGATGAAATTTTGGGTTTTTTCAGTTTAATTTTTGCGTCATTTACTTATAGCAAGTGGTTGTTTACATTGGAAGATTTCGTTTGGTTTGCTATACTACATGTTTTAAAGCTCTTAGGCTTCTTATACTTTTATGTCATGATGTAAAATAATGTTCCTTAGAATATTAAAGCGCATGCATCTTTACTCACTTCCATTTCTTTTGAACTAACTCAGTAGGGGGGGAGTATTGGAAGCTTTGCCTGTGGTTTTGCACAACACTGTCCTTTGAGGTGTGGTGTCACCGCATGTTTGGAAGATGGGGGTAGGGGGGGGATGCCAGATAAAAAACTGGATTATAGACTGGGTCGGATGGGAAACTTATCCTTTTGGGAGAGGGCGTAAAGTTAGGAGGAAGACGTAAAGTTTATATTTTGTAAACCATAAAAAATGCCCGCTTTGAGGCGGGCATTAAAAGGGAAGGTTATTGGTTGTGTTATTAATTTTTACGGATCAGTAAGAAGCTTACTAAAACGACTCCTGCTGCTAATGCGAGGGTTTTTTTAGGATTTTCTTTCACTTTTTTCTTTAATTCTGTAGCATGTTCGTTGAGGTGATAAAGTGCGTGACGGCCTTTTTGTTTCCATGTGTTAAACAGCTCAGAAATGTTTTCAAAGCTATCATTTTGAGAACTCCAATAATTTACGGGAACCAGCTCTCTTTTTAATTGTGCTATACGTTTTTTAATTTTAGCATTTTTTCTATGGGGTGAAAATAGACACATTTATTGACTCCTTCATATGTTAAATTGTTGCATGATCGTTGGGATGGTGTTTGGGGTTTTGCTATAACGGCTTGAAAATTGAAAGGTTGCATTGATAATGCCGCGCGTGGGTGAGATGAGAATTAAAAGTTTGGGTTTAATGAGGCATTTCTTAATGTACTTGAGTTCATTTCGTGATGGTGTTTGTTAAGGATGTAAGGTAAAAATTTTTACAAAATGGTGTAAGATTCATTCATAAAGATGGTGGGCGATGTCTTCATTTTTTTGTTTGTTTAAAGTGTTGGGATAGCTTTTGGCACTTGAAATAGTTTATAAGGAGTTTTTATCTATCTATTCTCTTGTGGCTGTAGGGAGTGGTATTGATTGATTCAATTAAGAAGATTTAAAATGAGGAAATCTTACGATATTTGGGGTTGCTATTCAAATTTGTAAAAAATAGATTATTATAAATCAATATGTTGGATTAATTTGGCGATGTCTTTCATGCATTTTTAAAAATTGCGCTTTGATAGGCGTTATCTGTTGTGTTGTAAAACATTGTTTTGTGGTGACGTTGATTAAGGTATCGGCATGCAATTTAAAAATACAGTATTGTCTCTGTTTTGTTTCAGTTTCTTTTTGAAGCAACCAAGTGTAGAAGTATAAACTTGAACAGAAATAGTAGAACTTATCCGGTGCGTCTATAGAATGAATCTACCTATGAATTGTATTGCATCAGTGTTAGTAGGTAGAACCTTTTAAGAGCAATCTGTTAAGATTGGTGGGCGGTGTAATTTTCGTCCTTTGAAGCGCGGAGGAAGTCAATGTAAATAATGATTGATAGCGCAGGTTTTAAAAATTTGAGGACTTGATGAGTACGACCTATTTTTTATCTAAACCACTTGAGCGTCGTCGATCTGTTGGTGTTGCTGTTGGTGATGTGATTATTGGGGGGCAGAGCCCGATAGTTGTACAGTCAATGACCAATACAGATACCGCTGATGTTGATGCAACTGTTTCTCAAGTAGCTGCTCTTTGGCAAGCTGGTTCACAATTGGTTCGAATTACTGTTGATCGCGATGAAGCGGCGGCGGCTGTACCAAAAATACGGGAGCGATTGGAGAGGTTAGGTTTTTTTGTACCATTGGTTGGGGATTTTCATTATATTGGTCATAAGCTTTTATCTGAGCATCCTGCGTGTGCTGAAGCGCTTGCAAAATATCGCATCAATCCTGGAAATGTTGGTTTTGGCGCAAAAAAAGATCGTCAATTTGCAGAAATTATTGAGATTGCTTGTCGGTATCATAAACCTATTCGCATTGGCGTGAATTGGGGCTCTCTTGATAATGCGTTGTTAACACGGCTTATGGATGAAAATGCACAGCAAGAAAAACCCTTATCTGTGGCTGAAGTGATGCGGGAAACTGTTGTGCAGTCGGCTTTGCTTTCGGCTACTTTAGCAGAAGAGTTAGGGTTGGGGCGTGATAAAATTATTCTTTCTGCTAAAGTGAGTGATGTCCAAGATCTTATTGCTGTCTATACCACCTTGGCGGCGCGTTGTGATTATGCTCTTCATTTGGGATTAACGGAAGCTGGGATGGGAACAAAGGGCATTGTTGCTTCTTCGGTGGCTTTGGGTATTTTATTACAGCAAGGGATTGGCGATACGATACGAATTTCCTTAACACCAAAACCTGGTGGTGATCGGACACGAGAAGTAAAGGTGGGGCAAGAACTTTTGCAAGTGATGGGGTTTCGCCAATTTTTGCCTGTTGTTGCGGCTTGTCCTGGTTGTGGGCGCACAACTTCTACGGTCTTTCAGCAATTGGCGCAAAAAATTGAAGCGGATTTACACAAAAATATGCCCGTTTGGCGTGAAAAATATCCTGGGGTTGAAAGTTTGAAGGTGGCTGTGATGGGATGTATCGTCAATGGACCGGGGGAGTCAAAACATGCGGATATTGGAATCTCTTTGCCTGGAGTGGGGGAAAGTCCAGCGGCACCTGTTTTTATTGAGGGACAAAAGGTAAAAACTTTGCGGGGTGATCACATTGCTGAAGAATTTGAAGCGCTTTTGAGTGATTATATTCATACACGCTTTGGGCAAGGTTGAGGTAAAAATCGCATAAGGTTGAAGTAAAAAGGGTGTGTCGTTTTTTTAAACAAGCTGTCTTCAATGTGAAGAGGGTGCTGTGTGCTGCTTTAGCTATGGTCAATACTGTCCTTGGTTGCTTATTATTTTAGGTAAAACCAGATGATATGCCTGTTTTAGAATCAGAAGCTTATGAAGGATATTAATGAGTTTGAGTGTGTTAAGACTATTAAGCAAAACGATATGAATACTTTAATAGATCCGTAAATGTTGTTGCTGGTTTTTTGGCTGCTTTTGAGACAGTGAAATATTTAGCGGATTTTGACAAATGTCAAATTATAGAAAGAACATTGTTTATTGATTTTTCAGGTATTTTCCCAGCATTTTTTTGGGTATCAAATTGATAGGATTGGAAATCCTTATAGCGATTATAGTCCTATTTGTCGTAAAATGTAAGCTTTTATATTGATATAAAATGATGTATACGGGTGCCTTTTTTGGCGTTATTGGGGGAGTGCATGACAAGTATATTAGCGTTTGGCTTTTTATTTAACGGTATAAGGATTTTAACCGGCGCCTTTATTGTCTTTTATATGCTTGAAAAAGGCTTAACGCTTATTGATATTGGGATCATTAAGTCGTTTCAGGCTTTTATTATGATGGTTACCGATATTCCTCTGGGATATTTTGCTGATCGAAAAAGTTATAAAATATCGATCGTTTTGGCAGCGGCTTTTGCTGCCACATGGCTCTTTCTCATGGGATTTTCTACAAGCTTTTATGGTTTTCTTTTGGCAGAAACTTTTAATGCCTTATCGCTGACATTAATTGCTGGAGCCTATAATGCTTTACTTGTTCAATATGCAAAAGCAAAATTGACATCTACTAAAAAAGTGCTTGGTTCCAGCTCTCAATATAATTATATCGGCATGTTTATATTCAGTTTAATCGGGGCATATTTTGCTGATTATTCTAGCCAATATATATGGTATATCGCGGCGTTTTTAATGTTGATGACGACACTATTTGGTTTGTTTTTTCTTGATGACTTGAAGGGGGAGAAAAAACCAAATAAAGCGAATTCTCTCATTTGTGAAGCTAAGGAGATGTTGTCTATTTTTATTAAAGTTCCTTATATCTCTTTATGCTTTTATTTTTCATTGATCTTTTTCAATATATTCTCGCAGTATTGGCAGTGGATATTTAAAGATCATAATATTAATGTCACTTATTTTGATCTTGGTGTGACATTTTCACTGATATTGTTCTCTCAGCTCTTGGCTAGTTTTCTCTTTACAAAACTAAGTGAAAGAGTGAATTTTATTTTACTACTGTTTCTTTCGGCTTCACTGATTTTTACCGTTGCTTTCTTTGAACCAAGAAAAGAAATGGCTGTCATTTTAGTTTGTATGATTTTTTATCTCATTAAGTATACATATCTTCGTGTAGAAGTTGTTTTGCATGATAGTATTAGTGATCATTTCAGGGCTACATATGAATCTTTCTTGTCAACCGTTGGGAGATTTAGCTTATTGGTATTTTTTTACATGAGTGCGTATATGGTCAATATATTTGGCTTTTTCTCACTCGTTTATATTTTTGCTATTTATTTATTGATTTACTTGTTGGCAGTACTTTTTTTAGAAGGAACTCTCAAAAAAGTTCAGTGAAAATATTAACTTATTACGATACGTGTTTTATAGGGTTTCATAGTGGAACAAGGCTTTGATTTATTAAGGCGCATCGTTGTTTTTGCATGTTGAATGAGAAAGCTGAATAGTGTCAGTTATTCTTATTTAAAATCTATGTATGTTGAAGCAATCAAAGTCATCTGCTTGTACGTTATAAGTGGGCTTGGCATAATAATCGTTAAAAAGGAAATAAAAATGCTGCTTATGAATATTGCACAAAGAGTTGCTGATAAGATTGGACGCTGATAAAGAAAATGATTGTGCCAGATTATATGCTTATTAAGGAATGGTGATAGAGCAGTTTTCCCGTTTTTATTGGTTCCTTGCTGGTAACACTTTATCTCATTAGAGCTAATTTAAGCAGTCGGACAATTTATAGCCTGTTCAAATAGGCTTTCCTCATGACTGATTTTATTGTTGATATATTTAACGCGTTTTATTGCTGTTTTCTTTAAAATATCAATTATCTTGTTGAGATAATTTTTTTACGTTGTTCATTCTCATTATGGCTCGTTTTTGAGTATTTTCTCTTTGATTGTGGCGTTAGCTCTGTATTTTCTGATGTTAGAAAATACTCTTATCCAGATAATAAACTTATCTATGGAAACTTTGAATGATATCTCCCCTCTTTGAGAGGGAATAAAACCAAGTACAGAAATATTGTTGAGTACAATTTGCTACAAATAAGCCACAAGAAAACAGCATATATTGATATATTTGATAGGAATCTGTTAAGCCGTACAAATTATGGTCATTAAAAGGTAAAGCGATGAAATCGTTATCCATAACGCGTGTTGTAACATTGATAACTCTTTTTTTGTATTTGTATTGGTGGGATGTACGCGTGTGGATAGTCTAGAACAGTACAATAAACTTTACGAAGAATATATAAGTGAAAAATACGAGGCTTTTGAACATTTTCAAAAGCAGGAACAAGCAAGAAATTTCGTTTATAGCCGTGATTATCAGAATATCGCGCCCAAATTTGATATTATATGGCATCGTCACATACTGATTGTTTTATGTGGACGCTTCGTTAATTTATTACGCGGTGATTATAATGAGGAGATGTCATGGGCAATGCTACCCAATGTCATAAGCAGTTTGCGTTATGACTATAATTGGAGAGAAAGCGATTTTATTTGGGCATATAATATGTCTATGAATTCTACCGACCCCATGATTGATTACGCGAAAAAGTTTCTTAATTCTTCAAGTGAAAATGGCATGAGTTTCAAAACACAAATGATTGATCTCGTGTCGAGTATGAGGACCGGTGATGATGAAAATGTTAAACAAATAGCGCGTTTTTGCATAGAGCTAAACACGATATATGACATGATGAAACCAAGAAGAATTTACAAATGACATTGAATGGATAATGAGAAAAATTCTCTCGAAGGATATTCAATGGCTATAATACTCTTGATAATCGCGGCATTTTCTTGGCCATGTTGCATGTTTTTTTATTATGGCTTCAAAAGGTGGACATATTTTCCAGCTTTTACAACAGGCATAGGTTCACTTACAATGATGCTTTTCATCTTAATAAGAAAATTGCATTTAAAGGAGGAAATTTGCACTTGGATTGAAAAAACTACTTATCACAAATTAGATTGCGCTATTATATATAATAATAAGGACTTTTTTTATCTTTCTGTTGCAATGATCATTCTCTGTTTAATCTTATCAATTTTCTTTTTATGTGATGAATTGAATAAACGAGATAAAGAGCGTGATGAATTAAAGTTGTACAGTGATCATGATTATTATTCAATTGAAGTTATTACACACTTTTGTAAATAAAAATGTTTCTTCTTTTGAAGGAGCATGCCGACACAATTATTCACTTTGCTAGCCCCTAATGTTGCGGACAGCCCTTGGCTTTTAAGACGGTTCATAAGAGGCAGTTTTTAGTCTTTTCTTTGATGTTTTGCCCCACACGGCTTTTCCCGCTTGTGACGTGCAAGCAAGTGATTTTGATTGATTTAACATACACAGATTTGAAATGAGAGAATCTTACGGTATTCAGGGTTCTTATTCAAGTTAAAAACCGCAAATTATCATTATAAATCAATGTATTATATATTTCTTGCTAAGAAAAGAGAGATCGGTAATAATATTTTTTTGGTCTTTCGTTCTATTGAAATTAATGGCTTTATTTATCCTGTTATGCCGTAACATACTGTCATTTGAGGGGTGGTGAAGGTAGCCTGTTTGATACATTAAGTATTTTAAGAAGTGCATGGTGAATATTCTTAAGTCTTGTTTATTGCGTCTTTAGTTTAAGTGAATCGCATGCGTGGAAAGCGAGAGAAACCTACTCGGTAGGAAACTAGACTGTTTACAGAGTAGATTAGGTTAAAAGACTTTGTTCTTTGAGGGTGGCATAAAAATCAAAATAGCCATTATGTTCATTTTTTTCTGATATTTTAAATACGAGCTTCAAAAAAATGATGCTTAAACTAAACAACGAGCACTTTTGTAAAAGTGTTTTTAGAGAGCAAGCAATACACGAGTGAATTTACAGAATGTAAGCATATTTGATCTTCTACAACAAGATAGCGTGGAAAGGCATAAAAATTACGACTCTCTACTGAGGGCATTGTACTCCTAGGGTTGGCAATAAACAACAGATGACTTTGATAAGGCTACAAAGCCAATCGGCATTTTTATTGTTTTTTGCGGGTTTATAAAATGCCTGGTTTTATACTTATTCTGTTTATTTTTGCCTTATCGTTAGAAGATTAAAGACATAAAGGAGAAAACGAGTTTTCCTCTTTCCGGTTGTTTTTTATTCGGCTTTAAAGCATCCACTGTAATATCTTTTAAAACATGGTGATTACGCATTTTCACATTTTGTTTCTTTTAGTCTTTAATGGAAGGCATTTTTCATGCAAAATAGGATACCCAGAATGCATTTGTGTTATAAATTCACGCGGCTTGTTTTAATGAAATTCCTCTCAAGATTTGTCGCACCCATTTCATGATAAGGAGTATAATGGAGATTAATGGTAATGTTTCTTTGAAAAGTCTATTATGCATTTAATAAATATGACGGTGTACACTATGTACAATAGGGTAGATGAAGTTTAATTTTGGCGTATTGCACTAAAGTGTGCTGCTTGTTGGAGGGGGAGTGCTTTAGCGCCAAAAGGATGTAAGAATGCTTCTGCTTTACTGATGAGTGTATCTCGCTTTTTTTGGGTTTCTTTAATGCCGTAGAGATGAACAAAAGTGGCTTTTTGTGCCGTTTCATCTTTCCCAGCCGTTTTTCCTAGGGTTTGCGTGTTGGCGGTGACATCAAGAAGGTCATCGGTTAATTGAAAGGCTAAACCAAGATAGGTACCAAAATCAGTAAGTTTTTCAGTTAATTCTTTAGATGCATTGCCAATGATGGCACCTGCTTGGCAAGCAAAGCTTATCAGGGCTGCTGTTTTCATGTGTTGTAGAGTGATAATGTCAGTACTTTCTTGCGGTCTTTTTTCAGCTTCAAGGTCCAGCATTTGTCCACCTAACATACCGCCAAGCCCTGCCGATTGTGCAAGAGACGTGATCAGCTTGATTCTAATATCTGTAGATAAAATACTAGCTTTATGAGCAATAATTTCAAAGGCAAATGTTAAGAGGGCATTGCCTGCTAGAATTGCTGTTGCTTCATCAAATGCTATATGGACGGTGGGTTTTCCACGCCGGAGTATATCGTTATCCATAGCGGGAAGATCATCATGAATGAGCGAATAACAATGGATACATTCTAAGGCACATGCAACATCAAGAGAATGTTCTACAGGGACGTCAAAAAGTGCAGCACTTTGAATTACAAGAAAAGGACGCAAGCGTTTTCCACCGTTCAGCACACCATAGCGCATGGCTTTGATTAAATTTTTAGGGCGTGAAATTTCACCATTTTGGATTTGATCACTTAACAGGGTATCAAGCCGCTTTTCAACGGTATGTCCATGTTTTGCAAGAAGGGTGGTAAATTCGTGCATTCTTGCTTCCTTTGTTTTTACAAAAATGAAATTATGAAGTTTAAAGAGAAAGGTTGTTGCTTTTTCTTGTTTTCATAAATTGGCGTCGTTTTTTATTAAAAATCAACTTCTCTTTTTATCTGTATCTCTACTGTATGCGCAAATCCCTTTTTAAACCAAATAAAAATTGAATGAAGGGCTTATAAAAAAGCTTTCATTGGTGTATAAAATTCTTAAATTTTGCAGTGTTTTTGATATTCATTTGATTATTGTGACACCATTTTTGATAACAGGAAGGTCATTTTTGGTAAGAGGGGGATCATTTTGACATTGCCTCTTCTTTTTTATCAGTGTATAATATCATCAAATTTTATGGTGTTTTAAATGAAGCATTGTCATTTTTGACATTGCTTTTTCTGTTTTAATGGATTTGGAGTGTCTTTTTATGGCTGTACCTAAACGAAAAACCTCTCCAGCGAAGAGGGGCATGCGCCGTTCGGCTGATGCTCTGAAGGCGCCGACTTATATCGAAGATAAAAATTCTGGTGAATTACGTCGTCCTCATCACATTGATTTGAAAACGGGAATGTATCGTGGGCGTTCCGTTTTAGTGGTTAAAGACTGAGCGTTTTCTTTCTTTTCCAGAGGTCAACTTCTTTTATTTCATCGATCAATGCACGCTTGGGGCGTGCATTTTCGCTTTAAGATGAATGTTGAGGTTCCCTTGCATCGTCTTCTATCGATGTGGAACAGCGAATGTATCGTGGGCGTTCCGTTTTAGTAGTTAAAACTTTAGCGTTTTCTTTCTTTTCTAGTGGTGAACTTCTTTTGTTTCATTAATGAATGCATTGGGTGAGATGCGTTTTTCACTTTTTCTTGAGAACATGTGTGGGATAAAGTTTTGCTGTAGAGAAATGATTCTATTGTGGGAGATGATTTTCTTGTTTTCTTGAGAGGCTATAAGGGATTGCTTGTATCAGTGTCTTTTATGATGACTTCGTTAAGAGCTTGGGTATTGATATAAGTTAGCTCAGTAATAGAATCATTTTGTATCGCACTTAATCTTTATTGACTATAGAGAGAATCCTATTAGACCGTAAAATATCATCGTTTAAGGCGGTTGATCTATGTAAGGCTTTAAGCATACCGGTATTTTTTATGAGAATATTTAAGGCAATGGTTTGTCTATAGGCTTATATTGTGACATGTGATTCTCCTTAAAAAAATAGAGATCGACATCACATTGATTTATAAAGATCATTTGTTGTTTTGCGCCTTGAATGGAAGGTCTATCGTAGGATTTTCTCATTTCAAATTTTTCCCTATGTTGAATCAATGACAATCACTTGCTTTTCGGTCACAAGTGGGGCTGGCATGTGGGTGAAAACTCTATAAAAAGGAAAAATGTTTATAATGAATATTTTCAAATGTAAGAATTGTTGTAACATTGGGGTTAAGTGTATGCTGATGCCAGCGTGCTTTCTTATGAGCAGAAAAGAGAAAACCGTTACAAGACAGAAGGTGTACACATTCAATAACCTTTAGTGCTTTTTATGATAAAGGTATATGAGACTTTTCTATGAATATCACGCTGTCTTTTCATATTTTTGAACTAAGAATTGTCCATATATTTTTCGTATTTTTGTGAATATAAGGGATTTGTTGCGAACAGCTTGTAAAAATAAGTAAACTTAAAACCAGATATGTTATGTGTGGGGGTGAGCAAAGTATTTTATCAAAGCCGGTACGATTCTCCAGTTCATAGCTGGTTTATGAATGATTTTATAGTGTTTCTTACCTAAGTTTATGATTTTTTTGTTATCTGTTCATCACTAGACAACATATTGATTTATATATATAATTCATTGTTTTTCATATTGAATTAGAACCCCGAATAACGTAAGATTCACTCATTTCAAATCTCTCTATCTAGAATCAATCAAAACCACTCGTTTGCACGTCACAAGTGGGATGAGTGTGTGGATAAAATTTGTATAAGAAAGGACTAGAAATGGTTCTTATGAATCGTCTTAAGAGCCAAGGGCTGTCGTAACACCCACGAGCTGGAAAATATAATGATGGTACCGGCTTGCTTCTTCACAAACGTAAGAGATGGGGGTGGTCAATGGATTTACCGTTATACCTTTCACGGGGGCCGCGAAATGGGCTTGGGAGCGTTGCGAGATGTTTCTTTAAACAAGTCCGTGAATTGGCAATTGGGTGGGGTGCTGTTTTACGTGAGGGGCGTGACCCCATTAAAGAACGCGATAAACAAAAGTGTGAGGCAATGCGTAATCTCCATTATTTAAAAAACATTGCTCTAGATGCTTTTGAAAGCCGTAAAGCTGAATTAAAAAATGATGGTGAAGCTTGTAATTGGTTTTTACATTTACGCCTCCATATTCTCCCCAAATTAGGCTGTCTACCCGTTTCAGAGATTACGCAAACAGAGATACGCAATACCCTTGCCTCTATTTGGCATGCAAAAGCTGCAACAGCAGATAAAGCACTGAAGCGTCTTAATCGTTGTCTTAAGCATGCGGTTGCTTTGGGTTTGGATGTTGATTTACAAGCAAAAAAAGCACGCGCACTCTTAAGGTAAGCAACGCTATAAAACTATTAATAGACTAGCCATGGATTGGAAAGATGTTCCTGCCTTTTATCAGTTACTCTGTAAAACACAAAACATAACACGACTGGCTTTGCGTTTGCTTATCCTGACAGGCGTTCGTACTAATCCTTTGCGTCATATTCGTGAAGATCAGATTGAAGATGATAACTGGACAATTCCTGCTGAGAATATCCAATCTTTAGCGGTCTGTTTAAAATAGAGATTGAGACTTTTAAGAGTTCTATGAATCGTTCTAGATTTTTTGTGTTCGATTGGAATAAGAATATTGCGTATATCTCGTAATTTCTGAAATAAGAAACCTCATTTGGGAAAAATATGAAATTGAAAGGGGCAATGCTAACGTTCATTTTTATTGTTATTTTTTAAGTTAGTTTTACAGCTTTCAAAAGTATTTGGAATGCCTTTTACAGAATGGAGATGATGGTTTTAGTTCATGCTTTTTTTATCGTGTTCTTTAATGGGGGGAATGCTTCTCATGCAAAATAGAGCGCCCAAGACAAAATATCTTATGTTGTACTGTCAGGCATTTTTTTAAAGGAATATTTTTCAATATTTGTGGCATCCATTTTATGACGGTGTTTTTGAATGTTCCAATGGTTTTGTAGAAGGGGGTCAATGGTAAAGTTTCGGTGTAGTGTATAAACGGCACTATGATCTTTACGCTTAATAAAAAAGCAAGCCCCGCCCTTACACATCTTGCCAGATTCCAATATTGGTATATCCTTTGGTGCTTGAGACAGTGTCTCGCTCTTTTTGTACAGTTTTTACCCACAGATCAGCTCCGCGTGTGATTGACAAGCAAGTGATTTGATTAATTCAACATGAGAGAAATTTGAAATGAGTAATCTTACCATATTCAAGATTCTAATTTAATATGAATAATGCTAGATTATGATGATTAATCAGTTTGTTATCTATGAAGAAAGAAAATGAGGAAGAGGAATTTGTCGAAAAGTTAGATTGTTTATAGATTGGCGCTGGTTAAGAAACTTTGTCCTTAAGGGCAGAGAGGATGTTAAAAAATAAAACCAGCTTTTCGCTGGTTTTATCGAAATATCATCATTATGATGAAAGAGTGTATTATGCAGCGTAGACAGCTTTACTGTTTTCATCTGTTTCTTCTCTCTCAGTTTTAAACTCGCGTTCCGGCTTGTTGGAGAGATGCATCTCTATGAGATTGATAGCTTCTGTTTCAGAAAGACTATTGATAACCGCAATTTCACGGGCCATTCTTTCAAGAGCAGCTGTATAAAGTTGGCGCTCAGAGTAAGATTGTTCAGGCTGTAGATTAGAGCGGAAAAGATCACGGACCACTTCGGCGATACAAATAAGATCTCCTGAGTTGATTTTAGCATCATATTCTTGTGCACGACGTGACCACATGGTCCGTTTAACGCGTGCTTTTCCACGTAAAACTTTTAAGGCACGTTCGACAGAATCACTAGCAGATAATTTACGCATTCCAACGGAAAGGGCTTTTGCAATGGGGACTTTGACATCCATCTTATCTTTCGCGAAATGAATGACAAAAAGTTTTAATTTATGTCCTGCAACTTCTTGATCTTCAATCGCTATAATTTGTCCTACTCCATGCGTAGGGTAGACGATATATTCAGAGGTTGCAAATTCTTTGGTCTTGGAAGACGTTCCATGTTGGGATGCCATATTTTAGTTTACTCCCTTATGATCAACAAATGTATCGGAAAACAGGTTATAAACCTGAGGGTTGAGTTTTCTTTAACCAAGTATATTGTACCAATTAAGTGAGCATAAAAGCCGAGTACTTTTAAATCAAAAAAAAATACACCGCTTTACTATAACAAGCAAAGAAAAATACTTAGAAAGATGATCATGTTAAAATAACACTAACATCAAAATTTAAAAGAATCAATCATTTCGCTTAAGGATTTTTTATTTTTACAAGAGAAGTCTTTCAATCGTTGAAGGAGGAGAGTGTACACTTTATCATTACTCTTCGCCACTTCCTGGATTTTCTGAAAAATACTTTTCTAATTTATTTGGAACACCATCCATTTCTTTTGCTTGAGGAAGAGGATCTTTTTTGGTGGTTAGATTAGGCCATTTGTTTGCATAATGAAGATTGAGTTCTAACCACTTTTCTAATCCTGGTTCTGTATCAGGTAAAATCGCTTCTGCTGGGCATTCTGGCACGCAAACACCACAATCGATGCATTCATCGGGGTGAATAACAAGCATATTTTCCCCTTCATAAAAACAATCAACTGGGCAGACTTCAACGCAATCCGTATATTTGCAGTGAATGCAGTTGTCGGTTACTACGTGGGTCAAGATCAAACTCCATTTGTTACTTTAATTCTCTTTAGAGGAAAGTGTGTGCGTGTTTTTATGATTGGTGAGTTGATCGCGTAGTACAGCTAGTTTCGCAAAAGGTGAATCAGGATTAAGGCGCTTTTCTTTTTGAAAGGGCTTATGATTTGCATGTTTCCCTTGGGATTTGTGGAACTTATGAGAGCGTTTTGCTTGTGATGGTGCTTCTTGAGGGGAATTTTCATTTTTGTATTCCGCTTTTTTTACAGCGTTCTTCGATTTATTTTGCCACTTATTTCCTAATTTATCACGTTTTTTTTGTGCATGGTGGGGAAATTGATGCTTATAATGCCATAACAAAATAACTTTATCTTCTTCTGTAGAGCGAGGGGATTTGGCAAAATTCCCAACAGGTTCAGCTGCTGGTAAACGATTGGTTTTATGGAGATGTTTTTCAATACCAGAGGATGAAGTGTTTGGGAATGAGGTATTTTTTTCTTCTCGTGTTGTTTCTAAATCGCTTACTGTTTGCCATTGACTTCCAACGCATTCTGCTGCAGGAACATCTTGCATTGCCCTATTGACAGGGGAAGAGGCTTGGTGTGCAAAGAGATTTTGTTCAAAAACAGTATTGCTTATGCTGTACGATTGATAACCAAGTCCTTTGAGGATTTCTTCCATATCGTTTCCATTGGCCCCAAGAATGGACATCATGGCTGGTGTAACAAAAAAACTTTTGCCATCATAGGCTCCATCGGGTTTAGGATCACTTCCTTGTTTCCAATGAAGTGCGGGACGGATGAGATTGGCAAGACGTTCTAAAATATCAATCCGTACAGCACGTTGTCCTAAGATTCGGTAGCCGGCTAATTGATAAAATTGGCGGTTATAGTTAGGGTCAACAATTAAAGAGGTTCGACCAGCAGATAATGCTGAAAAAACTTCACCCAAACCAGTTTGATCTTGTCCCGCATTTTGAAGATTCCACAGGAGAGTAATGGCTTGAACCGGAGCAGGTTTAAGCATTCCGGCAACATAGATATGAAAAGCGCCAAAACGCACGCCTAGACGCCGAAGAACGGCACGTGATTCTTGCGCAAGGTTTTTGACAATGTCTAAGACTTCGCGGCGTGGTAAAATCCCTAAAGAGTTAAAAAGTTGTAAAGCAAGACTGTTTGTTGAATCCGTTAAATTATCAGCATTGCGCAAATCAAACAGGGGTTTTAAAGTCGTTTCAAAATGAAAGGTGACAAAGCGTTCTAATCGTTTCACAACGTTATTGCGGGATTCTCCCGTGAGTTGTTCATCTGCTAAAACAATCAGTTTTGGTTTAAAAAAATCTTCTGTTGCTACAAGTTGTCCTACGGGTTGACCAATCCAGCGCACAATTCCATCAGAACTGAGGGTAAAATCTCCATTTGCAGAAGCACAAAAACGTGTCGCGCGTTTGGAAAAAGCAAGAATCAAATTCTCATTCTCTGTTGAAATTTGCTTCTCAGCTATTTGATCGGTACTGTTTTTGTTGGCATAAAAACGAAAACCTTCAAATTTACCCCTTCCGTGTTTTTCAATGAGAATATCATCTTGAAGAATCTCATTCTGTTGAACAATCTTGCTATCCATGATCATTTTCTTTCTCAGTGTGACACTGGTCAAAAGCTTTTTGCGACAATTTCATAATGGTGCTCTTTCTTTAACACGTTTGTTGCGTTTGCTTCAATCACTCTTGTCATTTTTTGCTGTTTCTTTGCGCCTTTAAAACTTGAATGATTCTTTTTTCATTCAGTTTTCATTCAGTTTGGATGCTTTATATTTGCAAATTACACTTATTAGTTGTATTGTAAAGCTAAAAGCATAAATAAATTCTTCAATTTAAAAGGAAACGGAACCGGTTATCAAAAAACGGCATTTCTTTTGCATGATCACTTTATTTTTTTGCTGTTTTGTCATGAAAAGTGAAGAGAAAGTTTTTTCAAATATTTCATAGGCTAAAAGGCATATTGTAAAGGCATTTTGCAGGTGAAATTGTGTCTTATGTCAAGAAGTTTTACCATGACAGTAAAAAAAACAATTGCGATTATAAAATTACACGTTAAAGTAGTGGTCACAGAAGTTAACAACTTTTGCGTTCTTTTTAAGCGAAGAACAATGATGTCGTTGCCAAATCAATTTTGATAATTTTAATCGCAAGGGGTTATTATGGGTAATCTTTCAAATGCTGTTTATAAAAGCAGCAAAAATTATAGCGATGCAGACAAAAGCTTAGGACGTAATATGATGCGTTCTGCTATGCAAGCACCTTATCTTGAACGACAAAAAGAGCATGATTTGGCTCTGCGGTGGAAAGACAAACGTGATGATGATGCCATGCATCAAATTGCAGCGGCTCATATGCGTTTAGTGATTGCTATTGCTAATCGCTTTAAACGTTTCAAAATGCCATTGGGGGATTTGGTACAAGAAGGGTATGTGGGACTATTGGAAGCAGCTGCACGTTTTGAACCTGATCGGGAAGTGCGTTTTTCAACATATGCAACGTGGTGGATACGCGCTTCTATTCAAGATTATATTTTGCGAAATTGGTCAATCGTTCGAGGGGGAACGAGTTCTTCGCAAAAAGCACTTTTCTTTAATCTTCGGCGTTTGCGTGCAAAACTGATACAAGATGATAGTGCTTTGTCAAAACAGGATATTTTTCGCACAATCGCTGAAAAACTCGGTGTTTCCGTGCGCGATGTTGAAACGATGGATTTTCGTTTTTCCAGTTCTGATAATTCCTTGAGTGTTTCTGTTTCTGAGAACAGTGATAATCCCATTGCTAAGATGGATGTTTTGGTGGATGAGAGTCCTCTTCCTGATGCTTTAATTGAGCAAGTCATTGATGGTCAACGGCGTACACAATGGCTTTACGATGCGTTGCAAATTCTCAACGAACGGGAGTTGGAAATTATTCGCTTTCGTCGCTTAAATGAAGAGGGGGCGACTCTCGAAGTTTTAGGTGAAAAGTTAGGAATCTCGAAAGAGCGCGTGCGTCAAATTGAAGCTAGGGCTTTGCAAAAATTGCGCTCTGCTCTCCTTACGGTTCATTCAGAAGACGCTTACGATATATAAGCAGTGAAAGGCTTTGGGGGGGGAGGAAAGAGAATGTATTAAGTGGGGGCATATGAGAATATGATAAAGTCAGTTTTAGGGGGTGTTCATATTTGTTTAGGAATATGCCTCCTTGGGGGCGCTACTGATAAACAGAGGAAGATAGGGGGCTGTTAGTTGGAGGAAATATATATATCAAACGGAGACCTATAAAGGCATGATGAAGTTGGATTTTAAAGTGTTCCTCTTTATTTTCGAATATGCTTTAAGGGGGAGGGCGTGATACAGGCAGAAAAGAATCAAAACTGTAACGGATGAGAAGAAAGGCTTATTCTGTAATAATTTTCACTTTTGTACCTGCGGGTAAAGTTTGCGTTGGTGAGAGGGCGTTGAGGATGCGAAAGAGTTTTTCTTTATATGGTGTGTATTGCATTTTATCTGCAAGATTGGCAACGGTTTCTCCTTGTTTAACACGGACAACACGGATTTTTAAGGGCTGCAATTTTTTTAACTGTGAAGATGAAAGAGAATGAAAGCTTTGTAGCGTTTTTTGGGCAACCTCTGCAAAATTTCGAGAATTATATGGAGCGGCCGTCAAAAAACGAAAGATGTGGTTGTTGAATGGAATGACAACCACATCAAATTGCCATTGATCATTGGTAGCATAGGCCCGCGCTCCAAGTAAACTTTGGCTTTGGGATTCTTGGCGCATAAATTCTTGATTGGGGAGCCCTTGAATTGTGATGGGGTGGATAGATGATTGATCTAGACCGATAATCCAGCCGCTTTTCAAATAATCACTCGCAGATATTTCAGCAGGATGTGGAATAGCATCAAAACGAATCGCAATTTTATCTGGTCCACTGGCCCAAACAGTGTGTGCTGAATGTTCTATTGTAAAATTGTTTGGAACAGAAAAAGCTATGCGCAATTGTGGGTGAATAAATTGGTTGCCTCGTACAAAACCTGTATAAAAGCCTCCTCCAAAAATTATGCCATCAATGCTTTTGAGAAAAGAATCATGATCGGATATTTTACTATTCCCTTTACTGATTTTACGCGCTTTTTCTATCGCAAGCCGAATGCGTTGAGGGGTAGTTGGGTGGGAGGCTAAAAAATCTAGAGAGGCATTTTGGGTGCCAGAGATATTACGAAAAGCACTATAGGCTTCCATTGTTTGAAGAAAGCGTGGTGAAGCAAAAGGATCATATCCTGATTGTTGGAGCATTTCGAGCGCAAGGGAGTCAGCTTCCAGCTCTTGATTGCGGGAAAATTGCGCGAGTTGTTGCTTGTTTTGCATAGGGTTATGAAGTTTTTTGCCAATAGAAGAAAGAAGACGTGAAGACATGTGATTGGTCATCTTTAATTGGGCTTCTTTTTGCAGGCGTAAAATGCCATGATTGGCTCTGATATGTGCTATCTCATGGGCTAAAATGGCTGCAACTTCTGAAGAATCATTGGCTAATGCCAGCATACCACGAGTGATGTAGATCGAGCCGTTGGGGAGCGCAAAAGCATTGATAGTTTCTGAGTTTAAAATTGTTACAGAATAGTTTTGATGAGAACTATGGGATGCAACTGCTAGTTTACGGACAATCTTTGCTAAAAGGTGTTCAAGTTTTGCATCATGATAAGCGCCACCATACATTTGCAAAATACGTGGGTGTTGCAGAGCGCTTAATGTGACATAGATATTGTGGTTGTTGGTACGTTTGATCGTTTTAGAAGAAGTGGAAGAAAGCCTATCATTTTGAGAAAGTGGTGTATGACAAGCCGAAAGGAGAAACGTTAGACTTATGAAAGTTGCTTTATACAGGCAAGAGCGAAAAAGAAAATTGCGGTGAAAAATGGGGTGCGTTGGACCATGGTGCACATTATTTCTGCGGAGTAATTTGGCAAATTGCATTTGTATCTTTGTATCGTATGTTTCTTTAAGAAAGGCATTAGGGATAAGGATTCGTTTGGCTATATCATGCTTTTTGTTTATAAAAAATGACTCTCACTTATAAAAAGATGCACTGTAAAGAAAAATTTGTGAAAGGCAAAGTATGGCATGACAACATTTACGATATTATTAAATGGGGATGTTCATATCACTGATCGTTTGCTTAATCAAATTCAAAACAGTCGGGTGATTGCTGCGGATGGTGGTATGCGTCATGCGGCAACGCTTAATGTAACGCCTGAGTTGTGGTTAGGAGATTTTGATTCATCAGATGAGAATTTAATCCGCCAATATAATCATGTTCCGCGTGAAGTTTTTCCCTCTGATAAAGATATGACAGATAGTGCTCTGGCATGTGAAAGAGCGCTGCAAAAGGGTGCTAAAAAGCTTATTTTATGCGGTGCTTTGGGAGGGGAGCGAAGTGATCATAGCCTTTCTCATATGACGCAAGCGTTGATGATGGCTGAAAGGGGTATTTCAGTGTTGTTGACAAGCGGTTTGGAAGAAGGTTGGCCGGTTTTGCCAAAGCCTTGTTCATATGATTTGCCTAAAGGGTGTTTGTTTAGTCTTATCGGTTTTTCTGATTTAAAAGGTTTAACGCTTAAGGGAGTAAAATGGCCAATTTGTGACAAAAATGTGTCATTTGGCTCTTCTTTAACACTTTCTAACCGTATTTGTGGAACCTTTTCTTGCCATTTAGGTTCTGGAAAAGCTATATTGCTAGTGTCTGTACCTATTCCATAAAGCTCTTCCAATATATTTTGAATAAGGCAGGGGGGGGCCTAGTGATGAAGTGCCGACATAAACGATATATGTATTGATCTTGAGAAGGAAAGGTTTTGATATGTTAAAATCAATTTTTAAAGTGGCCGTTGTTGCAGCCATTGGTTTCAGTTCAGTCGCTTGTACTACAAATGATGAACGCGTTGCACGTTACGGCGTAGGAGGAGCAGCAATCGGTGCTTTGGCTGGAACTGCTATTGCTGGAAGTACGCCTGGAGCAGCACTTACCGGTGCAGCATTTGGTGCTTTGGCTGGAACAGTAACAGGTGCAGCTGCAAATCAAAGAAAACAACAAAGACAGGCATCACAATTGTGCACGTATCGTGGTCGTAGAGGGCATGTTTACCAAGCACCTTGTAGACAAAGAGTTCCTGTACGGCAATTGTGTGCTTACCGTGATGCAAGAGGGGTGATGTATCAAGCACCTTGTCCGCGCCGCGTTCGTTAATGGCGGTGCCGCTTCTGCGGCTTGACCGCATTTTCTTAAATTTTGGAAAAACGCCTTTGCTCAATCAAGCTTCTTTATCGGTTGAGCAGGGGGCGCGTATTGCGTTGGTTGGCCGTAATGGTTGTGGAAAATCAACCTTATTAAAAATTGCCGCAGGAATATTAGAACCTCATGGTGGCGAAATTTTTCGCCACCCGCGAGTAACGCTCCGTTATGTCTCACAAAATCCGGATTGTTCAGGATTTGAAGATATTAATGCTTATATGGAAGCGGGGCTGGATGATATATCTGATGTTCAGTGGATTAATACGCTTCGCACAAATTTAGGGTTTTCTGGGACGGAAAAATTGGAAACGCTTTCGGGAGGCGAAAAGCGGCGTGTTTCATTGTTACGGGCCATTGCTGCAAAACCCGATATTTTGTTCTTAGATGAACCAACCAATCATCTTGATTTACCAACCATTGAATGGCTGGAAGCTGTTTTGGCTTCTTTGCGTTCAGCGATTGTGGTGATTTCCCATGATCGGCGATTTTTAGAAAATGTTACGCGGTCAACGGTATGGCTTGATCGTGGCACAACCAAAAGACTGGAAAAGCGTTTTTCTGAGTTTGAAAATTGGCGTGATAAAGCACTGGAAGAAGAAGCCATCGAACAGCATAAATTGGGGCGCCAAATTGCTCGTGAAGAGCAATGGTTGCGTTATGGCGTGAGCGCACGGCGTAAGCGTAATGTACGGCGCTTAGGCGAATTAAAAGACTTAAGACAGCGTCATCAAACCTATAAAGGGCAGCCAGGAAATGCACTTTTGACAGCAGCAAAAAGTCATGATTCTGGGCAATTGGTGCTTGAAGCAAAGAAAATTTCAAAATCCTATGGTGATCGCATTATCGTGAAAGATTTCTCTTTGCGCATTCAGCGGGGTGATCGAATCGGTTTGGTAGGACCCAATGGAATCGGAAAGACAACGCTCCTTTCTGCATTAATTGGGCAAGAAGCCGTGGATAGTGGAACGGTGAGGCATGGCTATAACCTCTCTATGGCATTGCTTGATCAGCAACGTATTTTAAATGAAGAAGAAACTTTAGCGCATTATTTAACGGGGGGAAGAGGTGATACTCTTGTGATCAATGGGTTGGAGCGGCATGCGGTTTCTTATATGAAAGACTTTTTATTTTCACCGGAACAAGCACGCACTCCCCTTAAAGAATTTTCTGGGGGAGAAAGAGCACGCCTCATGCTTGCACGACTTCTTTCTCGTCCTGCAAACTTTTTGATTCTTGATGAACCGACCAATGATTTGGATATGGAAACTTTGGATTTGTTGCAAGAATTTATTGCTGATTTTGCGGGGACAGTATTGTTGGTCAGCCATGACAGAGACTTTTTAGATCGTACTGTAACGCATATGTTGGCACCTCAAGGTGATGGTCATTGGGTTTTGTATGCGGGCGGCTATAGTGATATGATGGCGCAAAACCAGCATGCTCTTCGCTTACAACGCAAAAGAACAGAATTATCGCAACGTAAAGCACCTTCAAAATCTCATGCGGGAGAGCTTTCAAAGCAGGACACATCAACAGATGATCGCTTGATAGGGCGGGAGAAAAAAACACGAGGTAAATTGTCTTATAAGCAGGTTTATGCATTGGAAAAATTGCCTGAAGAAATTGCTGTTTTACAGGACGAAATCAAAAAAATTGAGCAAGAACTCTCTGATCCAGCCCTTTATCGCAGTGATAAAGAGCGTTTTGAACGTTTATCAACAACGTTGGAAAAAAAGAAAAATACTTGCACACAAAAAGAAGAAGAATGGTTAGAACTTGAAATTTTACGCGAAGAAATGGAAGCGTGTTCACGGTAATGTTTCAGATATTAATATCTAAACATTTTAATTCGTATTGCATCATCGCTTTTCTTTAATTTGTTACAAGAGTTTGTCGCTGATTTAGCGGGAACAGTGTTGTTGACGGGTTATGGCAGAGACTTTTTAGATTGCACTGTAACATATAGCATCTCAAGGCGATGGTCATTGGGATTTGTATACGGGGGAGCAGTGATATGGTAGCGCAAAACAAGCATGCTCTGAGCTTACAAGGCAAAGAAACAAAACTATCTTTGCCGTAAGTTTTTTCAAAATTTCGTATATGGAAGTACGCCAATTCCCTTGCATACTTTGCCAGTCCCCAATGTTGCTACAGCGCCCCTTAGAACTTGAGAGCATTCATAAGAAATATTCCCCTGTCTTTACCTTATGCTTTAAACATACCACCCCCACTTATGACGGAAAAGCAAAAGATCCTCATTGATTCTAACGTAAGAAGTGTTGTGATGAGAAAAGCTTACTGTATTCGACATTATGATTTGAGTTTAAAAATGATGATTTGTTAAGATAAATCAACGTGTTATTGTGACATTGCCTAGGAGGAGAAAATGATGGCAATTAAAACAAAGCGAACAATTTCCACATTGATCGGTTTAGAAGATGCAGCTGAACTGTCTTCTTATTTCCTCCGTAATGCGAATCATCTGCGTCCTTTTGAACCTGTTAGATCTGATGGTTACCACAGCCTAACAGCTTGGGAAACACGAGCCAATGCATTTGCTTATGAAAGCGCACAGGGACAAGCATACCGATATGCTGTACGATTAAAAAATGAAAACACAGTCATCGGTGTTGTGAATTTTACAAATGTGGTTCGGGGTGTTTTTCAAGCCTGTCATCTTGGTTTTTCTCTTGATGAAAAACAACAAGGAAAAGGTCTCATGTTTGAGAGTTTATCGGCTCTAATACGCCATATCTTTCATGTTTATCATCTACATAGAGTGATGGCAAATTATAGACCTGAGAACATAAAAAGCGAACGTTTATTAAAACGCCTTCATTTTGAAAAAGAAGGCTATGCCAAAGACTATTTGATGATTTCTGGAAAATGGAGAGATCACATTCTAACCTCTCGAATCAATGATCTTTATGAGTTCGTTAATAGATTCGAATAAAGTTTTGTTAAGGGTCTTTTTATCAAATGTGTAAATATGCTGAATTTTTCCCTATCCTCAAAGACTAAGATCTTTAACCACCTCTTCTTTTATAAATAGTTTAGAATCTCGTTTAGCGGATTTCAACTGCTGACTATTTTCATATGTTTCTTTTCGTAGATAAGAAATTGATTTATCATCATAACTCATTTTTTTAATTTGAAGAGAGTACTCAATATCGGAAGACTTTCTCACTTCAAATTTATTGATGTTTAATCATAAAAACACCTCTCTTGCACATCACAAACTGAGTTGGCATAGGTTGGCATACAAGTGAGGGTTTATGTGGATAAACAATGATTGAAGAATAAGAATAAAAATTCTCTGTATAAATCCTTTTAAATGTGAGGGCTGTTGCAATATTGTGTATTCTGTGACCGATAGTCTCGTTACAAGTTACACAAACGGCTTATTGTTGGGTGAAATTTTTATACATTCATTTATTTTTTGCATTTTCTTTTCTTAAAAAAATTTCCAATGTTCTCAATGGTTTTAATTCATACCAAGCGCATTTTTATAAAGCTCAATGATTGCTTCTTCTTCCATTCGTTCATGTTCTTCTTTTTTACGCAGCCGTATAATGCTTCGAACAGCTTTACTATCGAAACCAGAGCCTTTAAGTTCAGTGTAAACGTCTTTAATATCATCAGAAATGGTTTTTTTCTCTTCTTCTAGTCGTTCAATACGTTCGATAAAAGAGCGTAATTGGTTTACGGATATAGCGTGTGTTTGATCGGTTACTGTATCGTTCATTGTATTTTTCTCCAAGTTATATATTTTAAGTTGTTTTTCGACGACGAATTTATGTTAAAAAAGCTTGAAAATAAAAAGTAAATCAAGCTACACAGCTTTTTTACAAATTGACTTTAAATATTTTGTAAAATTTTTAAGATATATGCATTGATAAAAGGGCTATAAAAAGAAAAATATAAAAATATACGTTTTAGATTTGAAAAGCTTTAAAAAAAAAGAAATGTGTAATTTGTTTTGAGAATTTGGCATTATAGAGGAAGTTTTGTGATTTTAAAAAAGCGATATTGGGTGTTTCAGAAAGGATTAAAAGTTTTTCTCTTGAGCATTTTGCTCTTGTTTCCCCTTGTTGTTTTTGCAAAAGCTGACTTTAGAGTTTGTAATACAACCCAACAGTCTGTAGGGGTTGCTCTTGGATATCGTACATTTTCAGGGTGGGTGAGCGAAGGCTGGTGGACGGTACCAGTGACGGAATGTAAAACTTTAATTGAGGGGCCTCTTGCTTCACGGTTTTATTATTTTTATGCGGAAGGGGCACAAAAAAAAGGGAACTGGGCAGGCTCTGTGACCATGTGTGTACAAGATAGCCAATTTACCATTCAAGGGGTTCATGATTGTTTCCCTCGAGGATATCAAAAGGCTGAATTTAAAGAGATCGATACCGGAAATCAAACCAGTTGGATGGTACAGTTGACGGATGAGTCTTTGTTAAACAATTCAGTTATACCTTCTCTTTCAGGAAATTCTCCACCGTGAAACGTGCACGTAAAGTAAAAATTATTGCGACTCTTGGTCCTTCTTCTTTTTCTCGTTTGATGATTGAAAAGCTTTTTAGGGCAGGGGCAGACGTTTTTCGTCTTAATATGAGCCATACTGATCGTGATATGCTGGGTGATTTGGTCAAGTCTATACGAGAAGTTGAAAAAACAGTTCGACGTCCCATAGGTATTTTGGTGGATCTTCAGGGGCCAAAACTGCGTGTGGGACGTTTTGCTAAGGGGCAAGAAGATTTGCGTGTTGGGCAAAGCTTTACATTAGATAATCGCGATGTTCTTGGTGATGCACAGCGTGTTTTTTTCCCTCATGAGGATGTATTTTCGGCTGTTAAACCAGGGGACCGGTTGTTGATTGATGATGGAAGGGTGGAACTGCGTGCGCAAGTTTGTGATGATCACTTTGTACAGTGTCGCGTGGTTGCTGGTACCCGTATTTCTGATCGAAAGGGTGTCAGTTTTCCCGATACAATTTTGCCTTTTGATTCGATGACGTCAAAAGATAAGGAGGATCTTCAGGCTCTTTTACAGCAGCCTGTTGATTGGGTTGCTCTTTCTTTTATTCAACGTCCAGAAGATATTATGGCGGTGCGTCAGTTGACGAAAAGTAAGGTGTCTTTGATGGCTAAAATCGAAAAGCCTCAAGCCTTGGAGCATATAGAGAAGATTATTGAAATTTCCGATGGTATTATGATTGCACGGGGTGATCTCGGTGTGGAAATGCCTCTGGAAAAGGTCCCTGCACTTCAGATGGAGTTGATAAAAGCTTGTCGTTTAGCTGGAAAACCGGTTGTGGTGGCAACACAAATGCTCGAATCAATGATCACATCTCCTGTTCCCACACGCGCAGAAGTGTCGGATGTTGCTACAGCAGTTTATGCAGGAACAGATGCGGTGATGTTGTCTGCTGAATCTGCTTCTGGTCGTTATCCTGAAGAAGCTGTGCTTATGATGGACCGAATCGCGCGACAAATCGAACAGGATCACACTTATGCCGCTCAGGTTGGAGCACAACATCCAGCACCAGAATCAACAGGAACGGATGCGATTTCTCTTGCTGCGCGTCAGATTGCTGAAACACTTGCTCTATCCGCTATCGTTGCCTATACGGCTTCAGGAACAACGGGGGTGCGCGCCTCTCGTGAACGCCCTAATAGACCGATTATTGCTTTATCGCCCATTGTGGAAACAGCAAGGCGTTTGGCTCTCGTTTGGGGGCTTCATTGTGTGGTGAGCGAAGATGCTCGCAATTTAGAAGATATGGTTGATCGAGCAGCAGCTATTGCATTTCAGGAAGGCTTTTGCAAAGGGGGAGATCGCTTCCTTGTGACAGCTGGTGTTCCCCTTGGAACGCCTGGTGCGACAAATCTCTTGCGTATTGCTTCTGTCTCCCAAGATGGAACGAAAGGGATTTGAGCCGTTTGCGCATGGTGTTTTTTCATGCGCCTTTGAACAGGCTTTAAAAACAACGGGTGTGCGCCTCTTGTGAATGCCTCCATAGACCCATTATTCTTTTATCTTCTATCGTAAGATAGAAAGGTATTGCGTTAGGTTGTCCAGTTTGGGGATGGGAGCAGATGCGGTGATGTTGTCTGTTGATTTTGTTTTAGTTCTGAGGAAGCTGCTTTTACGGTAGGGCATTTAATGGGAGCCCCCCTTTTATTTCATTGAGACAGATTGGGGATGCTTTATTGATGTTTATACGAGCGAGATGTTTATTGATAATGAGAGTTCATTCTTTCGCTTTTTGGATAAGAGCCTTGAAATTTTTCCCATTTTAAACTTTTGCAAACAGAATTGAATAAAATTAAAATTATGTGCCTAAAAAATCGTACTGGTATGTTATGAGAAAAAGTGATGGGTGAATGTGTTTTTAAAATATGCCTTGTCGAATCATTTGCAACATATTGATTTATAATGATAATTTATCGTTATTAAACTTGAATTAGAACCCCGAATTCCGTAAGATTCTCTTAAATTTATTTATGTTTTGTTAATCATAACTCTTTGCTTGTACGTCATAAGCGGGTGGGTTTTATGGGAAAAAGCTGTACAAGAAAGGCGTCCCTCTTATGAATCGTTTTACGAGCCAAGGGGGCTATCGCAATACTGAGGGCTGACTATAATGATGATGCCGACTTGCTCTTTCTTTTATTAAGCTTGGAGATTTTGAGGGGTGGGGAGAGAGGTATGGATGAATTGTTATAAGGATAAAAATAGCGGTAGAGGATGTTTTCAAGAGCTATTATTGTTGTTTATGATGTTTGAGGTTGTATGAGATTAACATACTCTTCGGGTTTGACTTTTTTCCTGCTCTAAAGGATGAAAATACTAAAGTTCACGCTGGTTTATAAATGATACGGTTCTTTTCGGTGGGTTTCATCGGATGGATATCTCAGGTGCAAAGACTCTATGGTGCTTATAGTATCAAATAGCGGTGTTTTACGGTATAATAGATAAGGTTATTTTTTTAATATATATTGAATCTGCTTGATATTATCTAAGGGGCAAGGATTTTTGGGCATGCATTCATAGGGAACATGAATATAGCTCTTTTTTTCGAAGGGTGCTTTATTTGTTTGTTGCTGTTGTCATTTATATGATTTTTTTACAATGATGTTGATTTTGTTATCTTATTGCGCGGTTAAAAGACATCTCATTTGAAATGTGGTGATATAAGGCAGTCTCCTTGATGTAGGAAGCGTTTGTGCGGAGGTGAAATATTCAGGGTAGGGCTTTCTTGTTGAGGTTTAAGTTAATCCCATAAGTCGTGAGTAGCTGGAATCCTTCCTATAAAAAACCAGACTGTTTACACACTGGTGTGGGTTTAAGAATTTTTATCCTGTGAGATGTGGCGGACAAGTCAAATCTCTGGTTTATTATGCGCTGATGTACTTTTTAGAAATCTTCCTGTTCTTGTTCTTGAAGGTTTGTGCGGTTTTGATCATCTTTGAGCAATTGGTTTGTGAGATTTTCAATGCGTTGTGTGGTGTCACGCATAATTTTCCCCATGGTGCGGTCTCTTTCGTTGTGGAGTCGTAAAAGAGTATTGTAGTCTTCTTGTAATTTTTTATTTTCTCGTTTTATTTCTTCCATTTCATCAATAATCATTATGCCAGCCATAACCGATAAACGATGGTCGCCAATTTCACCAAAATTGTTCTTTAAATGTGTGATATATTGATCCAATTGAGCAGCAAGCGCAATAAGACGACGTTCTTGTCCTTTGTCACAAGCCATGCGATAAACTTTACCATCAATGGTAACGGAAACAGTTTCCATACATTCAAACCTTTATCTATCAATGACAACACGAATTGTTTCCATTGCTTTAATAAGACGTTTGGAAACTTCTTTGTTTACGGACTCTAAGCGTTCAATTTGGGCTTCAGCTTTGTCAAGCGCTTGGGCAAGATGGCTGCGGTCAGCATTCATTCGTTGGATTTCTTCTTCCCATTCGTTATTTTTATCAATAACGGCATTGCGGTTTATTATGGTGATCTCTAAAGTTCTAAGTGCCTTTTCTAGGTGCTCTAAAGCATCTTGTAGAACTGTAGTCTCTTGGTTCATTGCTTTTATCCTTTGGGTAATTGTATCCTTTATCAATGTGTTATGCAAAAACGAATCACTTTCACTCTTGTGTTGTGTGCATTTTATTTTTAAGTATGTAGGATATTTTAGCAAGCAAAGCAGGGGATAGATATAAATTAAAAGCTGGATTTTTTGCGCGTATTGGCATAAATGACATGGATATACAGAACGCGTGAGGGGAATGTTATTAATATTATTGAAGTGGTGGCAAAAAGTCTCACGCTAATGGTTAGAAAATAGTATTTCTTGAGAATTTTAAGAGAATACGGAAAAAGCAACAGAATAACGTATTTAACGAAATGGTCGAGTATTCATGACAAACACCCACCAACAGAATCAGATGGCCAATGCTATCCGTTTTCTTGCTATTGATGCGATTGAAAAAGCAAATTCTGGTCATCCGGGCTTGCCAATGGGAGCCGCCGATATTGCTACGGTTCTTTATACAAGATTCCTTGCTCATGACCCCAAAAAACCTCGCTGGCCTAACCGTGATCGTTTTGTGTTATCAGCAGGACATGGGTCTATGTTGCTTTATGCTCTCTTGTATCTTTCTGGTTATGAAGATATTGGCATTGAAGATCTCAAAAATTTTCGCCAATTAGGAGCAAAGCTTGCTGGGCATCCAGAATATGGGCATGTGGCAGGAATCGAAACAACGACTGGTCCTCTTGGACAAGGGTTGGCTAATGCTGTGGGGATGGCTCTTGGAGAGCGTTTGCAAAATGCTCGTTTTGGTGATCTTATCAACCATTACACTTATGCGTTGGTGGGCGATGGATGCCTTATGGAAGGGATATCTCAAGAAGCACTTTCCCTTGCTGGTCATTTGAAACTCAATAAGCTTATTGTGTTGTGGGACGATAATAATATTTCTATCGATGGAGAGATTTCCCTTGCTGACAGTACAGATCAGATTGCGCGTTTTAAGGCATCTGGTTGGGAGACACATAAAGTCAATGGGCATGATCAAGCAGCAATTGCGCGGGCTATTGAGGCGGCACAAAATTCCGATAAACCAACTTTGATCGCTTGTAAAACAACAATTGGCTTTGGAGCACCCAATAAAGCGGGTACCAATAAAGTTCACGGAGCCCCTTTGGGCGCACGAGAAATCACTGAAACCCGTATCGCGTTAGGGTGGGATGCTGAGCCTTTCGTTATTCCAGCCGATATTCTCGATAATTGGCGCTTGGCTAGTCTCAATGCTGCTAAAAAACGCCAAAAATGGGAAGAAAAATTTGCTGATCTTCCTGTCTCAGAGCGTGTGGAGTTTGAAAGATTGATGCGGGGCGATCTCGTGGGCGGATTTGATGGCGCTATTGATACTTATAAACAGAAATTGGTTGAAGAGCGCCCCGTTGTTGCTACGCGTAAAGCTTCGGAAATGGCTCTTGAAGTGATCAATGAAGTCGTTGTTGAGACTATTGGTGGTTCGGCTGATTTAACCGGATCTAATAATACAAAAAGTAGCCAGATGAAAAGTATCTCTGCTGAAGATTTTTCAGGGCGCTATCTGCATTATGGAATTCGCGAACATGCAATGGGAGCTGTGATGAATGGTCTTGCCCTTTATGGCGGCTTTATTCCTTATGGGGGAACCTTTTTATGCTTTTCTGATTATATGCGTCCTGCTATGCGTTTGTCTTCTCTCATGGGGTTGCGGGTGATTTATGTCATGACTCATGATTCTATTGGTCTTGGTGAGGATGGTCCGACCCATCAACCCGTAGAGCATTTGGCTTGCTTGCGTGCAATGCCTAATCATTTTGTGTTTCGTCCTGCCGATGCTATGGAGACAGTCGAGTGTTGGCAATTGGCTTTGAAAGCACGCGGGACGCCTTCTACCTTGGCTTTAAGTCGACAAAATCTACCGCTTTTGCGTCAAGAGTATGAAGAAGAAAATCTTTGTATGCTTGGTGCTTATGAATTCCTAACAGCTAGCGATGATGCACAAGTGACGCTGTTTGCTTCTGGTTCAGAATTGCAAATTGCAGTGGAGGCACATACGGTGTTAGAAGAAAAAGGCATCCCAACGCGTGTGGTTTCTGTGCCTTGTTTTGAACTTTTTTCTCAACAATCTCTCTCCTATCAGCGTGCTCTCATTGGAGATGCACCGATTAAAATTGCCATTGAAGCTGCTGTCGCCCAAGGATGGGACCGTTTTATTGGCTGTGATGGTGTGTTTATTGGTATGGAGGGCTTTGGGGCAAGTGGAACAATTGATGCCCTTTATGCGCATTTTGGTATTACTTGGGAAAATGTTGTTGCCACCGTTGAAAAAGGGCTGGAAAAGATCAAAGAGGAAAAGACAAAGTGACAGCTTGTGTTGTCATGAATGGGGTGATTGTAGGGCATCATATTCTGTGCAGTATTGTGGATGATCTTGTGCATTATTGTGGATAAGTGAGTGAGTGATCAAGATATTGACATTGTGGGAATTAATGATTTTGGATTGGTGAAATACCCATTTATTGTGTTTTAAATGTTGTGCTTTTAAAAATTGATGAGGAAACATGTGAAATGACAGTTCGTGTTGCAATTAATGGGTTTGGTCGTATTGGTCGCAATATTTTACGTGCACTTGTGGAAAGTGGACGACAAGATGTTGAAGTGGTTGCAATTAATGATTTGGGATCGGTGGAAACAAATGCCCATTTATTACGCTATGATTCAGTTCATGGGCGTTTTCCTGGGATCGTTAAGGTGGTAGGGGATGCTATTGATGTGGGAGGTGGTTTAATAAAGGTATGCGCAGAGCGTGATCCTGCTCAATTGCCTTGGAAAGATTTGGATATCGATATTGCTTTGGAATGTACGGGCATTTTTACTGCGCGTGATAAAGCAAGTGCTCATTTAGATGCGGGGGCAAAGCGTGTTCTTATTTCTGCGCCTTCTGAAGGAGCAGATTTTACGGTCGTCTATGGGGTTAATCATCAATCTTTAAGCAGCGAGCATCGCGTTGTTTCAAATGCTTCTTGTACAACCAATTGTTTGGCGCCTGTTGCACAAGTTTTACACAACACGGTGGGCATTGAAAAGGGCTTTATGACAACAATCCATTCTTATACGGGTGATCAACCTGTATTGGATACAATGCATCGGGACCTTTATCGTGCACGTGCGGCAGCTCTTTCTATGATTCCTACCTCAACAGGAGCGGCAAAAGCTGTGGGATTGGTCTTGCCAGAATTAAAGGGATTGCTTGATGGTGTATCGATTCGTGTTCCGACCCCTAATGTTTCTGTGGTTGATTTGACATTTATCGCTAAGCGTTCCACAACAATCGAAGAAATTAATACAGCTATTGCTACTGCTGCACAAGGTTCTTTGAAGGGTGTTTTGGACACTACAGAAGAGAAACTCGTGAGTTGTGATTTTAATCATAATCCTCATTCAGCTATTTTCCACAATGATCAAACCAAAGTGATTGATGGTAAGCTCTGTCGCGTTCTGGTTTGGTATGATAATGAATGGGGCTTTTCTAACCGTATGAGTGATACGGCTGTGGCTTTTGCTAAGACAATATAAGAGGACCTCAGGGTCCTCTTTTATAGGGAAAAGTCTCATTTTTGTGCAATTTTGAGAAAAACAGTTAGAGGCTGTTGTTCTCATGCGCTAGAGAGAAGAGGCTATTGAAACATTGATGATGTATTTTGTTTTAATACTGTGTCAATACGTGCTTTTAAAAGATGAATGAAAGAGTAAACTTTAAAAAGTAAGATCTGAACGAGATACCCTTTGAGAAAACGTTAGAAAACAGGAGATGTAAACTCTTTTTCCTAGAAGTAAAAGGAAGCTTTAATAGAGATCAAGTTGAGCCAATGCATTTGTTTGCCACAATGGAATATGAAGATTAAGAGCAATGGTGGGCTTTTGTACATTTGACGATAAAAGCTTTGGCTTTTCAAACAGAGGGTGAGAGATGGGCTGTCGTGGATCTCTTGTAAAAGCAAAGAGGGGGGGATAAGTGGAAAGAAAAGTGGGCAGGGTTGTTGGATGCGTTTTTATTTGAAACAATGGAAAGTGAAGAGGAAGCAGTGATGGGGTTTCGTACACTTGATGATGTTGATGTTTTGGGTAAACGTGTTCTGGTGCGCGTAGATTTTAATGTTCCTATGGCGCAAGGTAAGGTATGCGATGAGACGCGTCTTGTACGACATAAAGAGACACTCGTTGAGCTGCAAAAGCGTGGTGCTAAACTTATTCTGCTTTCTCATTGTGGTCGCCCCAAAGGAAAGGTAGAGCAAGAGTTTTCACTCCGTCCTGTTGTGCAAGTGCTGGAAAAGATCATTAATCAGCCGGTTGCTTTTGCTCCTGACTGTATCGGTTCGGCGGTGCAGGTTGCAGTTGAGTCATTACAAAATGGTGGTGTTTTACTGCTTGAAAATGTTCGTTTTTATGCTGGTGAAGAAAAGAATGATTGTTCTTTTGCAGAAGCTTTGGCTCATAATGGAGATCTTTATGTTAATGATGCTTTTTCAGTTTCTCATCGTGCCCATGCTTCGGTGGAGGGAATAACGCATTTGTTGCCTTCTTATGCAGGACGCTCTTTGCAAGGTGAATTGCAGGCATTAGAAAAAGGACTTGGCAATCCAGCACGTCCTGTGGTTGCTCTTGTGGGAGGAGCAAAGGTTTCTAGTAAGCTTTTTGTGCTCAATCATTTGGTGGAAAAAGTTGACTCCTTAATTATTGGTGGGGGGATGGCTAACAGTTTTTTAGCTGCGCAAGGTATCCATGTAGGAAAGTCTCTGTGTGAACATGCATTGATGGAAACGATAAAAAAAATTATTAAAAAAGCGCAAGAGTGTCACTGTACGCTTCTGCTCCCTCAGGATGCTGTCGTTGGATTTCGTTTTGAAAAAGATGCACCGCATCGTCTTTATGACATTGAAGATATTCCACAAGATGGCATGATATTGGATATTGGGACGCGCTCTATTGCGCATATCAATACTGCAATTGATGAAGCTGCTACCCTCGTGTGGAATGGACCCCTTGGTGTTTTTGAGATGCCTCCCTTTGATAAAGGAACGATTGCCGTGGCACGCCACGCAGCAGAACGTAGTTTGACGGGAAAGTTGGTTTCAATTGCCGGAGGGGGCGATACGGTTTTTGCCCTTAATCATGCCGGTGTTGCCAATGATTTTACTTATCTTTCGACTGCTGGAGGAGCTTTTTTGGAATGGATGGAAGGAAAGACTCTTCCTGGTATTCTTGCCCTCATGCAGGCTTAAAGGGCTTCTTTGGAGGGGAAGGTTAAAGAAAAATTATACAGTCGTGTAGAGTGTTTTTGATAGTGTTGCGCATTTTTAGAAATTAAGACAAAATAAAGAGGAATTTTTTTATGAATGAACGGCTTGAAGATATTGCACTTGCTTTGGTGCATGCGGGTAAAGGTATTTTGGCGGCAGATGAAAGTACGGCGACCATTGGAAAGCGTTTTGAAAGCATTGGTGTTGAATCCAATGAAGATAAGCGCCGTGCTTATCGTGAAATGCTTTTTAGTACAAAAGAAGCGATGGAAAACGCCATCTCTGGGGTTATTTTATTTGATGAAACCATTCGGCAAAAAGCATCAACTGGGAAAATGTTGACGGATCTTATTCGGGATTCAGGCGCTTTGCCAGGCATTAAAGTTGATACCGGTGCAAAACCCTTGGCGGCTTTTCCCCAAGAGACAATTACCGAAGGGTTGGATGGTCTTCGTGAGCGGCTAAAAGATTATTATGCTTTGGGAGCACGTTTTGCTAAATGGCGTGCGGTAATTGCTATTGATGAACACACTTTGCCAACAAGAGGCGCCATAAGACAAAATGCACAAGCTCTTGCACGCTATGCTGCCTTATGTCAGGAGTTCAATATTGTGCCCATTGTTGAGCCGGAAGTGTTGATGGATGGATCATCGTGTGGGCATTCAATCACACGCTGCTTTGAGGTGACACGCACTGTTTTGCAAGCTGTCTTTAAAGAATTGTTTGAAGCTCGTGTTCTTTTGGAGGGGATGATTTTAAAGCCCAATATGGTGATTGATGGAAAGGATGCTCGCAAGGCTTCTGTTGAAGAAGTTGCTGAAAAGACCGTCCAAGTGCTTAAACAGACTGTTCCTGCCGCTGTTCCCGGAATTGCTTTTCTTTCTGGAGGGCAGTCTGATCAGGAAGCAACGGCGCATTTATCTGCTATGAATTCTTTGGGCGTATTGCCTTGGAAATTGACCTTTTCCTATGGACGCGCATTGCAAGCAGCTGCCTTAAAAGCATGGGCAGGAAAAGATGAAAATATTGCTGTTGCACAGAAGGCATTTCGTCATCGCGCTCGGATGAACCATCTTGCGGCTTTGGGACAATGGACAAAAGAACAAGAAAAAGCGTGCGATTGAAGCACAAGCTCTGTTCTTAAATGCGGGGAGATTTTGCATGTTTCTGCGTGATTTTAGGTGCCCTCATCATGATAAAAATGGCGGGGGCATTTTAGGCTTGAAAGCTTTCTCAGAGAGTTTTTTCCTTGGACCTTTTAAAAGTCTTTAATGGGTGCTATCGAGAGATAAGATTGCGGGAGAGGTGCAATTTCGAGAAGGGGAGATAATGCTAGGAAATTTGTGAGTGCACAGCACTTTAGTATGGTGTCGTTCATGGGTGGGCACTTGCTTTTTGAGTGAAAATCATAAAGCTCATACTGTATTGAAGAGTTTGATATTATGATATTTTTTCTTTTTCATGTTATCATTACTTGTCATCAGCAGAATTTATTTGATTGCAGTTTCAAAGGTGGATTAAGCGGGTAGATTAGAGAGTTGCGATTTCTGAGCGGATTGGAATACAGCTTATGAAGCTTTTCTGCGTCAGGATAGCTTCCTCTTCAATGGGGGTAGTTTTTCTATTGGCGAACGAATTGAATAACTCTTGCGAAAGAAAATAGATTTGCACCTCAATAAAACACCTATTTTTTCGTTAAAATGGATAAATTTTTCTTGTATTTTTTGATGATATAATTACAAATGTCTAACTTCATAGCATCTTGGCTTAAAACGGGGGGAGTTGTGGACGGTATATCTTCTAAAAATAACAGTATATCTTCTAAGAATACAAGCATCAAAAGAAAAAATCGATACGCAGAACAGAGCTTTTCTGCAATTATGATGCGAAAATTGTGCAATATGGTGCGTGGGGTATTCGAAGGGATCTTTGCAGTATTTACTTTCACAATTTTTCTTATCCTGTTCAACATACGTGGACCGGTTCATGCCATACTAAGCTTCTTTTCGGGTGCGAGTGGATTAGCGTGCTTTTTCTTTTTTGTCGGATACTACTTACAACGCCGCGAAGCAACAGCAGATGAAGCCGGTATATCGCTCACATTAATCTTAGCAATTGGTGAAGGCGTTTTTTCTATTTGCTGCATGTATGCTATGTGGGGTTACGACGCTCTCTTGTTCCGTTTAGCACCTCCTGGGTATGTTCTTATTCTCCCTGAATAAATAGAGTGCAATTCGTTTGCATACAAATAAAAATGAGAGGCTGTCTGCCTCTCAAATTCTTAATAATCGCTCTCCAAAATCATAACATCAAACCCGCTTTTAATGAAGGGACTAACAAGCCTTGGGTCCTTAAGCCTCAAGGCAACCCTTTACAAGGGCGGTGCGCCTAACGGCATCCTTGACCTTAAGACACTCAAATGGCTTATGAACAAACTCTCTTATTAAGCCACATCATCTTTTATTCTTCTCATGTGGTTCTGAAATCATGATATAAGGGGCAAGCTTCTCATCGTGCCTAAATGGTAACTTATCGTGTGTTAAATGGAAAAATGAGAAAAAGCATCTTTGTGCAATATAATCCAATTATGATTTTTTGATTTGAAGATAAAGGGTTTAAAGTTCTACAAGACTGATACGATAAAGGGGGGAAGTTGCCTATCTTAGAAACTAAGGCGTATTTTAGGTGCTCTTGATATAGCTATCTCACCAAATGGTTTTGAAGACTTATCCTTTTAGCTCTATTCACTAAAAGGTCATTTTGAGGGGGCTTGGCTAATGAATGTAAAGGAAAATTAGCACGTAATATTTCGCTTTGCTGGTATAGATGCTGAATGAGTTAATTATCTAGAGGATTACTGAAGAGGAGCGCTAAAAAATGATGAAAATCCGCTGCACTTCGATGAATTTGTGATTGAAGATATAATCGTAGAACTTGGCTTATCTGTTCCTGAAACAGCTGAATGATTTGAAATGGTTAGGGTGTGTATTTTACACACACTTGGCTCGCTATACAAAAAAATTATGATTTAGTGCAAGCTTTAAAACATAAATACCCTAAAGATATATCCTCTTTGTACATGTTCTTATCATCGTTAAAATGCTTTCTTAAAGCACGACAGGGGGTGCTATAAAGTTGAGGGCTGTAAAATATATGGGGCTTGGAGGGGGTGTGAAGATGGTGTTCAATCGAAGTACTCTATCCTTATTTTATGGGCTATGACTGGAAGAGAGAGCTGGAGAGACGATTTGTGAGTAAAGAGAACGTTGTTCTGAGGTTGCGTGTCTGCAAGAGTAGAACAGTGGTCGTGGTGATATTTACAAACAATAAATTTGATAAAATTTTACGATTTTGCCAAAAGCCGGTTTATTATAAAAGCTGTTGCTCATGTGCTCTCACAAAGTTATAAGAAGCCCAAAAGTGCTAAAAAAGTCTTTGCTCTTTTTCAATAATATGAATCTGCAAACAATATTCAAAAAGTGTTCGTGTTTTTGAAAGAGAATAAAAGGATATTCTTGCAATAGAGAAGCGTATTTGTGAATTACAATTTGTCATGATTTTCGGTAAACACTATTGTTTAGAGCGGTGAGAGAGGGCATGAAAAAATTTTCATATTCAGTTTTTTTAAAGAGTGTGGTCAGTCTTTAGGGTAGTGCTTGTGTCCCTAGAGCCTATCAAGTGAGCCGCATAAGGGTTTCAGCAAGCGAGCACCTATTATACTTTTTGCCAGCGTATACTCTTTTGTCAGCGCCCCAATGTTTTGACAGCCCTTAGAACGTAAAGGGGCAAGGGAGGTATTTTACCTCTTTCTTGTACCGTTTTACTCCACACACCAACTCTGCTTGTGATGAGCAAGCCAAGAGATTTTGTTTGACTCACTATGAGGGTTTGACATGAGAAAATCCTATGGTATTCATGATCTTTCATGGAAAACAATGAATTATCCTTATAAATCAACGTGACAGTGCTGTTATGAAGAGAACTCCTTGCACATCTTAATAGCCCATAGCGATTAACTTGGTATCATTTTATATTCTGTACACAGAAGTGTCTTTATAAAAATACTCCATCTTGCGCAGAAAAAAGAAAAACATCTCAATGCTTGCTTTTCTTTTTTCCATGAGAGATTTAAATTGATAAGCCTGTCTGAAAAAAGTGCTGTTTATGCCCTTAAAGATATTGCTCTTGTATCAAGATTACTTATTCGGGTGAAAATTGGAGTTTTGCGAGGTAAGCATAAACGCCATTTTTTGCCACAAGTTCGGCATGGGTTCCTTCTTCCACAAGGGCGCCTTTATCCATCACAAGAATGCGATCTGCTTTTAAAATTGTTGCCAAACGATGTGCAATGACCAAGGTTGTGCGGTTTTGCATCAACCCTTCTAAGGCGTCTTGCACCAACTTTTCACTGTTTGCATCTAAAGCCGATGTTGCTTCATCAAGCAGCAACAGGGGTGCATTTCTTAAAATTGCCCGCGCAATACCAATGCGTTGTTTTTGTCCCCCAGAAAGCATGGTACCGCGTTCTCCTACTTGCGTATCCAAGCCATCTGGTAAAGCTTGAATAAATTCAAGTGCATTAGCCGCTTTAGCAGCAGCAAGGATTTCTTCTTCATGGGTATTTTCAGTTCCAAAAATAATATTATCACGCAATGTTCCATCAAAAATAGCAACATCTTGTGGAACATAGGAAATTGCACTGCGTAAATCTTGTAAAGAAAGGCGATTAATTTCTGTGCCATCCAACCGAATTGTTCCATTTGTCGGATCATAAAAACGAAGGATCAAAGAAAAAATGCTGCTTTTTCCTGCTCCGGAAGCCCCAACAAAAGCAACCGTTTCGCCTGCTTTTACAGAAAAGGAAAGTGAGCGTAAAACCTTCTCTTGTGGTCTAGAAGGATAGGTAAAATCAACTTGATCAAAAACAAGTTCACCTCGAATAGGTTGCGCCAATGATAAAGGATTTTTAGGTGCTACAATAGTAGGTTGTTCTTGTAACAATTCGGCAAGCCGCTCAGCAGCACCTGCTGCTTGGATTAATTCTGCCCCAAGTTCCGATAATTGCGCAAAAGTAGAAGCTCCAAAAACCGCATAAAGAACAAATTGCCCTAATGTCCCTCCTGTCATCGTTCCATTCAAAACATCGCGCGATCCAATCCATAAAACAGCAACCACACTGCTAAAAACCAAAAAAATTGCAAACCCCGTAAAAAAGGAGCGCAAGATTACAGAAGCACGTGCTGTTTGAAAAGCACGTTCTATCAATTGTGAAAAACGTATTGTAACGAGTTTTTCAGCGGTAAAAGCTTGCACAGTGCGAATAGCACTTACCTGCTCTGTAGCAACAGCATTGGCATCTGCGAGACGATCTTGCGCCGCGCGGGTACGAGAGCGAACTTTACGTCCAAAGACTACCAAGGGAATGGCCACAACAGGAATAGCTGCTAAAACCA
This sequence comes from Bartonella sp. AP331QHHD, assembly GCF_042195905.1. Lineage (NCBI taxonomy): Bacteria > Pseudomonadati > Pseudomonadota > Alphaproteobacteria > Hyphomicrobiales > Bartonellaceae > Bartonella > Bartonella sp. AP331QHHD. The sequence goes on along the minus strand of NZ_JBHIPG010000007.1, from coordinate 12,606 downwards.
ACAAAGACAATTTAGCATTGGTGATCACCATCATCACGACGGCTCCAATCACGATAATCAGCTGACGCAAAGCGGTAGAGGCGGTGGAGCCCACAGCTAATTTTATTTGTGTGGTATCTGTTAGAAGCCTTGAAACAATCTCTCCTGAATGTGATCGATCAAAAAAAGCAGGAGAAAGTTTCATAATATGAACAAACACATCACGCCGTAAATCGGCAACAATCCGTTCTCCCAAGGTGATAACACAGTAATAACGGGCTGCTGAAGCAAATGCGAGAAACAAGGCTAAGATAAACAAAATTCCAAAGTAAAAATTGATATGTCCATGGCTTGAAGTAGAAAACCCATGATCAAACATTTGGCGGATAGCCACAGGCAAAGCTAATGTGACAAGAGCAGCAACAGATAATGCTAGAAAAGCAAAGATAAACAACCAACGATAGCGCAAAATATAGGGAACAAAAATTGCAAGCGAAGAGAATGAAGATTTTTTAGGGGAAGACTTTGTCGATTTTTCTGAACGAGAACGTAATGTCATAAAATTTTGCTCACTGTATTGGATTTGTAACACTTGATACAATGATGTATCTTGAACACTTGTTTTTTGATGCGTGCTCAGTTATAGGAATAAATACTTTAAATCAATGTATCAAAAAGACAAAGGAAGTGCACTTAAAAAAACAAGCAAGTGCTATTTCATTCTATAAACGCAAAAGGTTTGACGCATGAAAGCGAATATTCACCCCAACTATCATAAAATTACCGTTGTTATGACGGATGGAACCCAATATACGACGCGCTCTACTTGGGGAAAAGAAGGCGATACTCTTAATCTAGATATTGATCCAAGAACGCATCCGGCATGGACAGGTGGCTCCCAAACACTCGTAGATCGTGGTGGTCGTCTTTCTAAATTCAAAAATCGTTTTGGTAATATTGGCATGTAAAAGCCTCCTTTTATGGGGTACAAAGGTTTTAAACAAATCGATTGCAAATGGATGGATTTTTATCCTATCAAAGAGTGCACTTTAAATATTAATTCAAAAACGCATCCGACATAAACAGATGGGTCTTAAACACTTATAAATCATTGTGGTTGCGTTTTTTAAATTAAAAAATCATTTTGAATATATGCATAAATCCTTTCTTCCCTAGAGTATAAAGACTTGAAATAAAATAATTGCAAACTTTTCTTCTTTTTTTGGAACTGAACATACCCATGGAGAGGAAATTTTTGCCGCTTCTAAAGCTGCCAATGTATTTGAATTTATTCAAGCTTTACCAGATGGCTTGGATACGCAAGTAGAAGAACGTGGTACCATGCTTTCTGGGGGGCAAAAACAACGCATTGGTATTGCACTGGCGATTTTAAGAAATGCACCCCTCTTGTTGCAAGCCGGCACCGTCATTATATTTGCTAACTCGTGGATGTTGCTACAGCCCTTGGCACTTGAGATAATTTATTATAGGCATTTTAAGTTCTTTCTTAATAGTTTTTTATTCACGCGGGCTCTCTCCGCTTGGTACGTACAAAAGACATGGTTTTGATTGGTTCACCATGGAACAGGTTTGAAATGAGAGAATCTTACGGTATTCGGGATTCTCATTCAACCTATAAAATAATGAATTATTATTATAAATCAAAATGTTGCTGCTTGATGAAGCAACATTTTCTTTAGATGCAAACAGTGAAAAGTTAGTGCAAGATACCTTAGAAGGATTGATGCAAAATCCTAAATCCTAGTCATTGCACATCGTTTGGCAACAATTTTAAAAGCAGATCGCATTCTTGTGATGGATAAAGGTGCCCTTGTGGAAGAAGGAACACACAACTCATTATAAAAAATAATGTTTATGCGCATTTGGCTCAACTGCAATTTTCATCTGAGTAAGTGATCTTGATACAAGAGCAGTATTTTTAAGGGCATAAACAGCACTCTTTTCAGACAGGCTTATCAATTTGAAACTCTCATGGAAAAAAGAAAGGCAAGCATTGAGGTGTTTTTCTTTTTTAACGGGCTGTTCTTTTTTTGCCTGAGATGAAGTATTTTTATAAAGACACTTCTGTGTACAGAATATAAAATAATACCCAGTTAAATCGCTATGGACTATTAAGATGAGCAAGGAGTTCTCTTCATAACAGCACTGTCACGTTGATTTATAAGGATAATTCATTGTTTTTCATGAAAGATCATGAAAAACATAGGATTTTCTCATGCCAAATGTAGTTATATTAAATCAATCAAAACCATGTCTCTTGTATGTGGCAAGCAGAGAGAGCTCGCGTGAATAAAACACTTTAGAAAGAATAAGTCCTCTTTATGAATCGTCTCAAGTTTCAAGGGCTATCACAACGGGGGGCGCTGGCATAAGAGTATGATGGTGCTGGGCTACTTAAAGAAGAACTGCTAAATAGGCAGAGGCGCTTTTTATTGATGTTATAAAACAGTGCGAACAAAGCACGCAGTTTGTTTTGCTGTTTGGTTGAGTTAAGGTTTTTATTACTTTGAAAATCAATATTTCATGGATCATGCATTTTGAGGGCTTATAAGGCTTTTCTTTAAAGTACATAAATCATTAAAACAGCATTATTAAATACAAATTGTTTTATTTTACCAATAAAAACATCTATATTTTGTGTATTGTTTTTATTAAAATATAATATGTAGTGATTTTCAAATCAGATGTACACACAATGATACAATATCGAGGGATCGATAAAAGAGCTGCGTTAAATATTGGTGGGAATAAAAGAGAGCAAGAATGGAAGAAGACATAAAATTGGCAATAGCTTTCATAATAGCTATAATTAAGGTCATTTGGAAATGGGGGAAAAAATGTGGGAGTGTAAGATGCGGCGTTATGATTTTCTGCATCATATGGATGGGGAAGTCGTGGTATTCGGGATACTCAGTGGATTTTTTGTTCGGTTTGGCAATGATAGTGTGTTGTGGGGGAAGCTTAATGCTTGCATTGGCAATTTATCAGAACAAGCATTTAACTAAACAACTTGAGCAAAAAGAGCAAGAGTGTGCTGGATATCAAGATATTATTGCTCAAGGGGAACAGAAATGTCTTCAATTGACTGAACAACTTGAGAAAAAAAAGCAAGAGTGCGTTGGATATCAAGATATTATTGCACAAGGGGCATATAAGTGTCTTCAATTGACTGATCAACTTGAGCAAAAAGCGCAAGAGTGCGCTGGATATCAAGATATTATTGCACAATGGGAACAGAAGTGTCTTCAATTGACTGACCAACTTGAGCGAAAAGAGCAAGATTGCGCTGGACATCAAGATATTATTGCACAATGGGAACAGAAGTGTCTTCAATTGACTGACCAACTTGAGCGAAAAGAGCAAGATTGCGCTGGACATCAAGATATTATTGCACAATGGGAACAGAAGTGTCTTCAATTGACTGACCAACTTGAGCGAAAAGAGCAAGATTGCGCTGGACATCAAGATATTATTGCACAATGGGAACAGAAGTGTCTTCAATTGACTGACCAACTTGAGCGAAAAGAGCAAGATTGCGCTGGACATCAAGATATTATTGCACAATGGGAACAGAAGTGTCTTCAATTGACTGACCAACTTGAGCGAAAAGAGCAAGATTGCGCTGGACATCAAGATATTATTGCACAATGGGAACAGAAGTGTCTTCAATTGACTGACCAACTTGAGCGAAAAGAGCAAGATTGCGCTGGACATCAAGATATTATTGCACAATGGGAACAGAAGTGTCTTCAATTGACTGACCAACTTGAGCGAAAAGAGCAAGATTGCGCTGGACATCAAGATATTATTGCACAATGGGAACAGAAGTGTCTTCAATTGACTGACCAACTTGAGCGAAAAGAGCAAGATTGCGCTGGACATCAAGATATTATTGCACAATGGGAACAGAAGTGTCTTCAATTGACTGACCAACTTGAGCGAAAAGAGCAAGATTGCGCTGGACATCAAGATATTATTGCACAATGGGAACAGAAGTGTCTTCAATTGACTGACCAACTTGAGCGAAAAGAGCAAGATTGCGCTGGTCATCAAGATATTATTGCACAATGGGAACAGAAGTGTCTTCAATTGACTGAACAACTTGAGCAAAAAAAGCAAGAATGCGCTGGACATAAAGATATTATTGCACAAGGGGAACAAAGGCTTGTTAAAAAAACTCAAAAAGTATCGCAGGAATGGTTGAAACAATGGGATGAGGGAGTAAGGCTATGGGAAAGAGACGTACTGGGGATAAAAAATCCTAGGGAAGATATGAAATTCAGTGGAGATCGGCTTCCATTTGTAAAGGATATTTGTGTTCGAGGGGAGCACGAAGTGCGTTTATTGTACAAACAAGCACTCGAAAAAAAACTTACTTATGAACATTACAAAAAAATATGTAGTCTCTTGGATACCTCGTATTTTAGGAAATTTTTTGTAAAAGCAGTGCGATTAATGAGAAAGAATGGAATAACTCTGCAAAAGTTTGTAGATCCTCTTACGAACAAAAAACGGAGTCAACCTACGATGTTATTACTTCATTGGTGGTTATATGTTCTTGATGATATGATTACAGCTGAATGCAAACAGCACCAAAAGGAAAACAACTCTACAGGGGAGGATAAAAAGAAAAAATTTACAGATACTTTGTGGGACAACATATCTATAAGTACAGAACACGAAGAGATAGAGGAAATGCTAAAGCTTTCGGAATCTTGGTCTGGTGAGTGTATTTTATTATTATATTGTAAAAAGAAAGTGTTGTTGTTGTTGTGTGATTTTTCCAGTGATTATAAGGCGGCAAGAGAAACTTTCATTTACTATAAGAAGCTTATTAAAACAGTGAAAAAAGGCTATGTTGCCTTTGATAATGGTTGCCATTCTGTCACAGTTAGAGATGTAATCAATACTTGTAAAGAGAATGACACAAATAGAGCAAAAAATCTTTCCATAGCTGAGGGGAATCCAACATTTGAAGAAGCTTACAAATTAGGAGCCAGAGAATGGATAAAAGCAGCAAATGAGAAATGTGATAACCGATTGATCTTTTGGGAGAAGCTTGTTGAGGAAAAAAAGTTAAAAGAAAAATTAAAAATTATCTTCGGTAATGAGAAGGTAAAGGCGCTGAAAGAGGCTGTTGAAAAAGATAAAGAGCAGCTTGCAAGTGAAATGCAGAAAGCAATTTTGGAAAACAAAGATTTTCATTATTATAAATGTCGTCGGCATTTGATAAACTATTTGTAAAACGGTTGAATAAAGGGGTAGAGAACAGCCCACTGAATCAGTGGTTTTTCTGAAATTTCTGCTATTATGTAGTGGTGGAAAAGAGTGAAAACTCTTAAGCATATGCGGCAGCTTTTATGAGAGAGGAGAGTTTTTCGATCAATGGATAGCGCACTGTAAAGAGCATATATTGAGGAGTAAATGGGCTGTGTTCTTGTTTTGGGTGCGATAATTGCTTTTTGGGGCGTTTGGTTATGATGGGATTTGTGTTTATTGCCTTTTGCAGCTTGTTTGCAGGGGAATTTGAATAACAGAAACGTCAATAAGGTAAGCTATTGGGGATTGCTTTTGTGGGGGCTTATAGCAAGTACATTTTTTGTTTGTGGTGATGTTTTTTGTCACTATCTAATCAGTTATTTCCTATCGTTTTCTGTAAAGAAAATTAAAAACTCTTTCTTCATGTGTTTGTTTAAGGTTCTAAGGGTTTTGTAAAAAACTGTAAGAATTAAATGCTTTTTTGAAGTTTTTTTTATAGTTTGATGCGAATGTGTTTATTGCAAGCAATGATGTGTTTTTGCGAAATATATCGCTGCCGCCTTCTTTATCGGTGACAAAACCACCGGTTTTGCGAGCATCAATATTCTAGCAGCCATATCCCAAATTTGCAGATTATCTTCCCAAAAGCTATCGGTTTTTTCTGCGGCGACATAAGCTAAATTCGAGAGCAGCAGCACCAAAACGGCGAAGTTTGGCAACCTCTGCCATCACATTACGTAATTCAATAAGATAGGTTCCATGACCTTGTCGACCAAAATGAGGCATGCTTGTAGCAATGACACAATCTTCTAGTCTGTGACGTGCAGAAACGCGACAGCGTCGGTTATTGAAAAAAGCACCACACCCACGTTCTGCGGTGAAGAGTTCATCACTCACGGGATTGTAAATGACACCACTAACGATTTTCCCTTGGCTTTCTAAGGCAATGGAAACAGAAAAAAAAGGAATGCCATGGAGAAAATTTGTGGTGCCATCTCAAAGGGTCAACAATAAAACGGTGTTGTGAATCTTCTCCAGTGATTTCTTCTGACTCTTCCATCAGAAAACCAAATTTGGGGTGCGCTTTGCTTAATTCATTTAAAATAATTTTTTCCGCTTTGCGATCTGCTTGGCTGAGGTAATCTGCTGGATTTTTTTAGGCTTAAATGCCTTTTTTGAGGGTTTTTTCTAATTTTAGGCGAATGTGTTCATTGCCGGCAATGATATTTTTTTTGCGAAATATATTGTTGCCGCCTTCTTTATCGGTGACAAAACCACCGGCTTCACGAACCATCAATATTCCAGCAGCCATATCCCAAATTTGCAGGTTATCTTCCCAAAAGCCATCGGTTCTTCCAGCAGCCACATAAGCTAAATCAAGAGCAGCAGCACCAAAACGGCGAAGTCCGGCAACCTCTGCCATCACATTACGTAATTCAATAAGGTAGGTTCCATGATTTGGGCGACCAAAATGAGGCATTCCTGTGGCAATGACACAATCTTCTAGTCTGCGTCGAGCAGAAACGCGACAGCGGCGGTCATTGAAAAAAGCACCACACCCGCGTTCTGCGGTGAAGAGTTCATCATTCACGGGATTGTAAATGACACCACCAACGATTTTTCCTTGGCTTTCTAAGGCAATGGAAACAGCAAAAAAAGGAATGCCATGGAGAAAATTTGTGGTGCCATCTAAAGGGTCAACAATAAAACGGTGTTGTGAATCTTCTCCAATGATTTCTTCAGACTCTTCCATCAGAAAACCAAATTTGGGGCGCGCCTTGCTTAGTTCATTGAAAATAATTTTTTCCGCTTTGCGATCTGCTTGGCTGACATAATCTGCTGGTCCTTTCAAAGACACTTGCAAATTTTGCACTTCACCGTAATCACGTACCAACGAGCGTCCTGCTTTCATTGCAGCTTGCACCATGACATTCATGACTGCAGAATGGGCCATTTTTTATTCCTTTATTTATCTTTTTCATTTGCGCGACGCAAATAAATCAACTCATTGGTGTCTACAATGATACGTTCACCAGCATTCATAAAGGGGGGAACAAGAATACGAATCCCGTTTTCAAGAATGGCGGGTTTATAAGAGGAGGTAACCGTTTGTCCTTTGATGGCAGGATCGGCTTCCGCAATTGTGACAGCAACTTGATCAGGAAGTGAGATGCCAATAGGCTTTTCTTGATAAAGTTCAACTGTGACAGTCATCCCATCTTGGAGAAACGCAGCACGTTCACCAACAAAATCCTTTTGAAGTTCAAGTTGTTCATAAGATTCTGAATCCATAAAGACCAAAGCATCCCCTTGTTGATAAAGAAATGTGAAATCTTTTTGTTCAAGGCGCACGCGTTCAACCGTCTCAGCAGCACGAAAGCGTTCATTAAGTTTTGTACCATCAATCAAATTTTTCATTTCAACTTGGTTAAATGCACCACCTTTTCCTGGTTTTACAGCGTTGCATTTAACTGCAACCCATAAACTTCCTTGATGTTCGATCACATTACCAGGGCGAATTTCATTGCCATTAATTTTCATCGTTTCTATCCAATTCTATTCTTGCAAAAAGAACTCTCTTGTTGTCTTTATGGCGCTTTTCTTTGCTGCCTTTAACGGTCAAGCTCTTTTGTTATTTTCGGGCTAAAATCCCTTTGATTAACCTTGCTACTCTCTCATGGTCCTGTGTGCTCTTTATGGGCTTTCTCCTGCTTTTTGCAAAGAGAAAAGCTTAAGTAAAAAAGGACCTTTATGTATTTTTGCTTTTCAGCTCTTTGCAAGACCATAAAAAGCGCTCAGACGCAAGCTTTTTAAAAATTTGCACAAAAATTTTTTAGAATTTTTGGGGAAATTTATCCCGTTGTGTCGTAAAATATCATCATTGATGGCAATGATATAATTGATGGTAATGATATAAGTTCCCTAAAACCATGAGGTGTTTTTAATTAAGAATATGTGAATACGGAGTTTATTATGAGTGTCTCATGGGATAGAGCGTGGTGTGTGTTATCGCGGGGTGTTCGTTTGTATTCTTATCAGAGATCAGCTGTAAAAAGGCTTTCTGTTTTATCGAGGTCAGGACTCTAAATTTTTTTAAAAGCAGGTATTTTTCTGTACTTGATGCGATTTCATCATGAGAGTACGGGGGCTGTTGTTTTGTTAAGATATCAGCATAGAAAAAGACAAGTGGAGCATTTAGGATATCGGCTATTTCTTTTAAACGCTCTGCGCTGACACGATTTAAGCCGTTTTCATATTTCTGGATTTGTTGGAAAGTAACACCTAAATGTTGACCTAATGTTTTTTGAGACATCTTCAACATTTTTCGTCTCAAACGAATTTTTTTGCCAATGAATTTGCCGCTGAAAATGTCGTTATAAGGATTTTTACCAAAACCCTAGAAAATGCTACACGGGATATAGAAAACTCTTCAGCTGCTTCAATCACAGATAGTCCAAGTTTTGCATTTACATCTTCGCGTAACAATTCACTAGGGTGTGGGGCATTTTCATTATTTTTAGTATTCTTCTTTTCTTAAATCTCAAAGCTATAATTTACACTATTTTGTATTGTCACAATCTATAATAAAATTTATCCACTCTGGCTAAAAATGAGGTTTTTTATTGAGGTGAAAATCTCTTTGCCTTTCGCAAGAGCTTTTAAGTCTTTACGTGTAAAATATAGAGAATGTTTACATTAAATAGCGGGTTCATTTGGGCTGAGTACTTATATGAGCACGTAGTTCTCCGTTCACACTATACTGAAAAAGAGACACTATAGTGCTACTATTTAATTTTATTCTATACCTCAAATTCACACCCATGTTTTGTTGCTTTTGAGGTTGATCTGTATAGATCACATTATATCCATTCCGTCGCAACAGATTGATAAATAAAGGAGTAAAGTTGTCTGCTGTATTATTTTTCTTTATAAGAAATGTGGTTGTAGCTGGTGGTAGAGGTCTCTTGATATAGCTAATAAATTTGTTAGCAACTAATTGTGCCTGACGCTTTGTAAGACTTTGATCAACATAATTTGATGAATAATTGCCTACAGATGCGCAACCAGCCACCAACACAACCGGTGACAGCAATAAATATTTTAACATCTTTAATTCCCCTTACTTATTGTTGCTCTTTATTTGCGAAGCTCCTCTTCCAGAAATTAAGAGCAACTTTACTTATAGCACATTAACAACATATCGGTATCTAATCAATCGGTTAATTAATCAATGAATAATGGTTTCAGCTGTAAAGGCTGCTTGAAGTGCTTCTGGTGGCGTATATTTTAATAAACAGCTGCTTTTAGTGATTATGATAAAAAAGCAATTTTTGCGTTTGCATGTTAAGATCATGTCCTCCATCACCATTATAAAATGATGTGTTAAGTGTTATTCCAGATCGACCAAAAAAATTTTCAAGCATTGCTTTTTAAGGGCTATCTTTTTTTAAATACGTATGAATGTTTATTCTGTTTTTTTTAATACTATCGTTTGAGGTGTGGTGTTTGTAAGGCATAAAACTTTGCACATGTGATGTTTTTATGAGAGTGTGTGGTGAATATTTGAGGGGGAGCTTGTCCGGATAATCTTGTGAAATGAAATACATAAAATGGGAAGCTAAAAGAGTTCTGTTCTGAGAAGACGGATTGTTTCCCAACCGGATAGGGAAGGGGCTTCTATCCTTTGAGGGATGGGAGGCAAGTCAAGAACAGAGAGTGTAGCGCCTTATATTATGATGTTAAAAGCTTTCATTTTGATCAGAGAGTAATTGTAAAATGGCTCTTTGTTTTATCGAGGTTAGAACTCTAAATCTTTTGAGCAGTAGGTATTCTTCTGTACTTGATGCGATTTCATCATGAGGGTATAGGGGCTGTTGTTTTGCTGAGGTGTCCGCATAGAAAAAGACAAGTGGAACATTTAAGATATCGGCAATTTCTTTTAAACGCCCTGCGCTGACACGATTTAAGCCGTTTTCATATTTCTGGATTTGTTGGAAAGTAACACCTAAATGTTGACCTAATGTTTTTTGAGACATTTTTAGCATTTTTCGTCTCAAACGAATTTTTTTACCAATGAAAATGTCGTTATCAAGATTTTTGGCTCGCATTTTAAAGCCCCCGCCGGTTGCGAGCGCCCTCGCGTTGGTATTCCGGGAGTCTAAAAACACTGAACTCAAATCAGCATTTTGCTTTTAGTGCTGAAAGCACTTGGACATAGCAAAATCTCCCGGAATCCCGGGATACCCGCAAAGCGGGGTCAATTCATGTTTGAGTTTTCGGGTTTTTAGATCCCTATTGGTCGTTGCGTATGCGACCAAGACACTTTTCAATATGTAAAGTAATTTCGGAGGCTTGGCAATAAAAAATAGCTTTTTACTGAGAGTCGGCGTGTTTTTCATCCAAGCAAAAAGAATGAAAAAATAGAGCTTGCGGAATTTTCGGGATAGCCTAGCTCTTTTGCTTATTGGATATTGTTTGCTTAAGCAAATGATACCAGTGCGTTTTCTTTACCAATGAAAATGTCGTTATCAAGATTTTTGGCTCGCATTTTAAAGCCCCCTCCGGTTGCGAGCGTCCTCGCATTGGTATTCCGGGAGCTTGAAAATACTGAACTCAAATCAGCCTTTTTGCTTTTAGTGCTTATCGCCCCTGGACAGAGCAAAATCTCCCGGAATTTCTATAAATTTTATCTTTTTGATGCAGAGAGGAGTATTTTAAAAAACAGGAAGGAGCTTTATTGCTTCTTTGTGCGCTTTTTCTAGTTGTGCCTTATCCATGCCTTGGAGCATTATTTCAAGATCAGGAGCTTGCATTTTTGCCTCCTTTGCGAGCATATACCATGCCGCTGCCATTATTATATCGCCTTTTGTTCCTGTGCCATCTCGATAAAGCCTTGCAAGGGAAATCTGTGCTGGTGCTACCATGTTGATAGCATTTCTTTGAAGTAAATGAAAAGCACGCTGAAAATCTGTTTCTCCTCCACGCCCCTGTACAAGCCATTGTGCTAAATGAAGTTGAGCTTTTAAGTGGTTGTTTTGAGCCGCTACCTCCATGAGCTTGCGGGCATTGCGATCATCTTTTGGTCGCTTTAACGTGCCTAAGGAAAGAATTTTTGCAGCAGAAAAAGCCGCTTCAGCATCGCCAAGAGCAGCACCTTTTAAGTACCATTTTAAGGCTTGCTCTATTGCTTCATTTTCACGACTTTGGGAAGAAACACCAGGGAGAGCTTGTTTTTCCTGTGAGGCTTTATAAAGAAGCAGTTGTCCATAATAAAAATAGGCTTCCTTGACGCCTGCTTTGACAGCTTTTTGAATGAATTGCGCACCAAGTCCTTGATTTTGTTTTATAAAGTTACCATCAAACAACATAAGTCCATAGCGTAGTTGTGCTTGGGGTTCCCCCTGTTTTGCAGCGCGTTCAAACCATAGAGCAGCACGCGCACCGTCAATAGGAACAGCACATCCTTCCATATAAATTCGGGCAAGAAGAGTTTGTGCAAAAGGATCATTTTTTTCAGCACGTCGGAGTGCTTCACGAAAAGCTTTTAAATAATAACCTTGGATGTAATAGTCATAGGCTTGATCATAGTCTCCAGCTTTTAAGGGCTGAAAGGGTTCTTGAGTGTTTGAAGCTTCTTGAATCGTATTGAAAGAGCTTTCAGAATTTGAGATTTCTTCAGTGTTTCCCGCTGAACTTACAGCAGAACTTGCAAGCCCAATCACGCCTAAGATGAGCAGCTTCACGCTTCTCTTGATCATGGTGTTTTCTCCTCATTACCGATCAGAATTTTCACATTTTTTTTTCATCATTACAAGCCGTATAAGAATTTCATTTCTATATTACTTTTTATCTCTCAGTTTTTCGTCTTGGTTCAAGGTAGGGTTGGGTAAGTTAAAAAAGTAGCATAAATGTCGACGAGAGACAGACTGTTTAAAACAGTTCTGTTAAAAATAATACAGTCCTGTTAAAAATAATAATGATGAGGGGTTATCGTATGTAAAGATGCTTATCTTCTATTATATCAATGGCTTATCCCCATAAAATGAAAAAATGCTTACAATGGAGGTTGCTTTTTAAAATACGTATGAATGCTTATGAATAGCGCACGCTATCCGTGTGATGTTAGCTTGCATTCTCATCAGAGATCAGCTGTAAAAAGGCTTTCTTTTTTACCGTTGTTAGAACTCTAAATCTTTTGAGAAGCAGGTATTCCTCTGTGCTTGATGCAATTTCTTCATGGTGGTATGGGGGCTGGTGTTTTGTTAAGATATCGGCATAAAAAAAGGCAATGGGAACATTCAAAATATCAGAAATTTCCATTAAACGCCCTGCGCTGACACGATTTAA
>NZ_JBHIPG010000006.1:0-6789 GCF_042195905.1 Bartonella sp. AP331QHHD | reverse complement strand
AACCACAGGTGTACCCGAAATTGATGCGAGCGGTTTTTTGAAAGGCTTTGAGGTGCGAGGTGGGGATATTACCTTTGGCGCCAAGGGAGCCAATTTTTTCTCTGGTCAAGGGGCGGTTGATATTGTCGATATTGTCTCACGCACAGTGCATTTTGAAGGAGCTGTTGCGGGCAGAGAAATTGGAGTGACAGCAGGGACGGGTCACTTTGATTATGCTTCACGGGAAATGAAAGAGCTAACTGATATTACTGGTAAACCGGAATATGCGATAGATGGTTCTGCTTTGGGGGCTCTACAGGCGGATCAGATTAAACTTGTGGCAACAGAAAAAGGTGTTGGTGTTCGTATGCGCCATGATATGGCAGCCAATGCGGGGCAGTTGCATCTTTCTGCTGACGGGAAAATCTCGTTGAAGAATGTTTTTGGTCATGGGGGCGTTGTCCTCAAATCGAAAAGCCAGAGCGTATTGGCAAAGCACATCACCTCGAAAAAGCATATTGATATTGCCGCCCATAAGGATGTGACGTTAGAAACGGTTGGCGCTGAGGGTCATTTGAAGATAGAGGCGCAGGATGGGCTTTTATCGATTGCCGGTAAAGCAACCTCTGGGGGCAATATGGAGCTTTCTTCGCGCCAGACACTTCAAGTTTCAGGGCTAGGGTCAGGTGCTGATATGGCTCTTGAATCGGGCGGAGACTTGAAGCTTGAGGGGATTGTTTTAGCGCAAGGGAACCTCAAGGCGCATGCCGGTGGTGATATACAGGCGCAGCTTTTAGCCGGTGGGGTTGATATGGCGGCAACGGGTGCTACTGGTGTTGTTGTTCTTGGCACCCAAGGGGATGTTGATCTCCAGAGCAGTCAAGGTGCGATTGTCGCTGAAAGTGTTTATGGGGCAGGAGATATCACCCTGGTTTCTCATAATGGGCTATCTGTTTCTCAAACAATTCTGTCGCATCAAAATGTTGCCATTCAAGCACAACCAGAAACAAATGCTCCCGTTCATTTTAGACAACTTTTAGCCTATGGTAAGGCAAATATTGAGGGTGGGGCGGTTGACTTTTCTTCGCTGATGACGGGTGAAAAAGCTGTTTTAAAGGTTGGCAGCCTTGATGCTGGCACACTGATGACAGGTGTCGTTTCTACGGGCGGTTCAGGGGATCTTGTTTTAGATAAAAACGGTTTTCTTTTGATTACAGCAAAAGAAGGGGTGAAGGTTGGTCAGATTGCCAGTGGTGGCAATATTGAAATTTTTGCAGGCAACGACATCTATTATGATCAGGTCATAGGCTATGGCAACGCAACATTGACATCGGTATCAGGAGAGATCAGTGTTGAGAATGTGTTGTCTGCTGAGGGGGATGTGAGATTGACGGCAAACACTCTCGATTTAAGCAATAATCGTTCTCATATTTACACGCCGCAAACGCTGTATTTAATTGCAGATCATATTGATGTCTCAGAGAGCGAATTGGCTTATGGCGGTTTAGACTTTCAAAGCACCAATGCCCTTGATATTCACAATGCGCGGCTACAAGCCGTGACAGATCAGGGAGGGACTGGAGATATTCTCTTTATTGCTCCAAGCGTTATGGTTGATGAGACAACTTCTGTTTTAGCAGCCAGAGATTTCGTGATCAAGACGGGGGAGCTTGGAAATAGCGGTCAATTGGCATCGGGGCAGGATTTAGCCTTTAGCGTGACGGGCAATGTGACCAACAACAAAACGGGTTTAATCTATGTGAAGGGCAATGGTGCTTTACAAGTTGATGGGGCTTTGTTGAATGATTTTGGCACTATAATGGCAGAAGGTGATTTATCTTTTACCAATGCAGATGGCAGCGGAAAAAGCCTTTCGCTTGTTAACAAAGCGGGCTTTATTCAAGCTGGTGGAAACTTAAATATCCAAACCAACACTCTAAAAAACGAAGCCGATAGCACGCCTGTCATCACGGAAAAAACGGAATATAGCGATATTTCTTTCCAAAGACCAAAGGGTTCTGATCAACTCAGTGATGGGATGTTATATCAAGATGGTCCCAACCTTTGGGGAAAAGGGCACGTTAAGGAAGAACAATCTTCGCCACATCCTGGAAATATAATTTATAAAGAAGTATTTGTATTTGATAAAGAGCTGTGGGCTAACAAAGGAGGAACGTACGGTAAAGCAACTTTGGAAGATGGAGCATTTTATAGGGCATTTACTTGGAAATATGATAAAACAAAAAGTAATATAAGACGGTATCAATGGAATAATCAGTCACATATGACAGAAGAAACTGTCACGCAGGGGTTTTCGCATAAGCCCACCATTCAGGGGATGATACAATCTCACGGCAATCTCATCATTAACGCCGATAACATTGACAACCATTATAGTTTTATAGAAGCAGGGGGAAATGCCTATATCCACGCCAATGTGCTCACCAATTTGGGTGCAACAACTTATAAAAACACCTATATGGGTTGTCAGGCTAATACAGACAGTTGTTATGGCTATAAAGCTGATGGAAGCCGCGATGTTTCTTTAGATATAGCCGATGGCAAATTTCGTCATATCCGCTCAGAAGCTTTGGAGAGTGTTCCTGGTCTTGTCCAAGCGGGTGGCACTTTAAATCTGGTGGTCGATCAACTCAATAACACGGCAGCGGAAGGTTCCATTACAGGGGATGCGCATTTTGAAGCAAAAACCGTTGAAGGCAATCCACTGGAGTCCTTAAGTGGTTTAACCGGGGCTGGCGCTCTCTTTACACCAAAAGTGGATCTCAATAATGCGGGGGAACTTGCTGAAGGGCTTCCTTTACCAAAACCCCAATCGGGGGGTGTTGGGGGCACGCTGCCCAACCAGAATTTCATTTATGAAACGCGGGCAGAATTCCTTGATGTCGGCAAATTTTATGGCTCAGCCTATTATTTGAACAGAATTGGCTACAATCCTGATCGGGAGATTTTTTTCTTAGGCGATGCTTATTTCGAAAAGCAGCTGATTGAGAAACAAATGCGTGATCTGGTTGGTCAAGGTTTGGGCAAAGGCTCCTTTATTCCTGGAAGTGATGCCATTGAACAAGTCAAAACCTTGCTGGATGTCGGGGCAGAATATGCAAAAGCCCACAATCTCCCCTTTGGTGAGGCTTTGAGTGAAGAACAATTGGCGTCCCTAGAAGCCCCGATGGTGATTTATGTACGCCAACAGGTCAAGGGCATGGATGTTTATGCACCGGTGCTTTATATCCCTGAAAAAGACAGAGCCTCCTTTGTTTCTGCTGGGGCTTTGATCATGGGCAATGATGTCAATATCACCAGCCAAAATACAAGCAATTCAACGATTATCAATTCAGGGCGGATTGCGGCAAATCACCAATTGCATGTGCATGGTGGGGATATCCTCAGTCAAGGGGGGCATTTTGCTGCGGGTGGTGATGCTGTTCTCCTTGCGGAGAAGAATATTCGTTTAGATGCAGGGCGCACAACGGTTGACGGCGTGGAGACCGTTTTAAACACCGAGGCGCTTTCTGCTGGTGGTAATGCAACGGTGATTGCCAAACAAGATATCACAGCCTCAGGGGTGGGGATCACTACCGGAGGTGATCTTGCCATGGCTACAGAACAAGGCAACTTGACGATCGGTTCAGCAGAAACCCATTACCATGATGAACAGGGTGATGCTACCATGCATCATAAATCAGAAGTCAACTCTGGTGGCTCGACGACACTTGCCTCTGGAAAAGATTTGAATATCTTAGGCTCTGATGTTCAAACAAAGGATAAACTTCTCTTGCAAGCTGAGAGGAATGTTTCGATTGATGCCACACGCAATAGTATGGATAATCAGAATGGGAGTGAAACATCTCATGTTGCTTTACACAATGGCTCTCATTTAAGTTCTGGAAAAGAGACCACTGTTCTCTCTGGAAAAGATATCCATATGGCGGCTTCCGATATAGATGCCAAGGGCAAGGTGGGGCTGAAAGCCAGTAACGATATCCTGATCAACAATGCAGAAGATAGCTTACATTATGAGATATCCGATCACAAAGAGGATGGAATATTTAGTGAGAGAGTCCATAATAATGTTGAGGCTACTCAAGTTGTGGGCTCAAGTATAACAGGGGGTGAAGGGATGGCCTTTGAATCTGGCAACGATACAAAAATCATTGGATCGATGCTTTTTGCTGGAAAAGAAGAGGAAACACCAGATCAAGCAAAAGCAGATATTTCTATTCACTCTGGTGGGAATATTCTCATAAAAGGCGCTCAAGAACACTACGATCAGCAATACCAATCGTCATCAAGTAGCTTTTTGCATGAGAAATCTTCCGATAAATCTGAATCGCACACCACAACAGTTTCCTCTGTTCTTGAGGCAACGGGCAACATTGATTTGCAAGCAGAAAAAGAGTCCACAATTACTGCTTCTCATCTGCTTTCAGGTCAAAACATCAATGTGACAGCAGAAAATGTGACGATTGATGGCATGCAAGATCACCATAGCAGCCACTCAGAAGAACATGCATCTGGTTTTGGCGCGGGCTCAGGTGAGGACTTTGTGTCGATATATGGGAGTGAGGAAAAGGTGCAAAATGAAGAGAGTTTTGAACATCAAGGCTCTTCTCTCAATGCGTATGGCACTATCAACATCATTGCCAAGAAAAAAGATGTGAGCATAGTGGGCTCTGATTTTGCAGGTGAGAATATTAATCTTTCGGCAGCTCGTGATGTCAATGTGCTTGTGGGTCATAATAGCCATAAGTCAAATTCTGAAGAAAAGCGTTCAGGTTTTGGCATTCAGTTTGGAAAGAGCAGCAGTAGTGTTTCTTTGGGTGTTGGGGTTGCAAGCGTCAAAGATACGGGCGATCAATGGGAAACCACTTCCACACAATCACACATCACGGCACGCCAAGATGTGCAGATTACTGCTGACAATGATGTGAATATGCAAGCAGCTATTGTTTCGGCAAATCGTGATGTGAACATTGATGCCGGTAATAATATCACGCTTTCGGAAAGCCAAGATATCTCTAAGACACAAAAAAACCATGAAAATTTCTTTGCTGGTGTTACAGGTTCTGTCAATGTTGGCATTCTTAGTACCATACAAGATATAAAGGATGCAGGAAAACGTTTTGGTCATGGGGATACAAAACACAAAATCGGCAATGGCATCATTCTTGGTCTAAAAGGCAAAGATCTCTATAACAAAGGCAAAGATCTCTATAATGGGATAAAGAGCGGATCAACAAAAGATTCCCTTCTCAAGATGGTGGATATTTCTACCAGTGTTACCGTAGGCTTTAAGACTGAAAAGGAAGAGAAGTCTTCTCAGACATCTACTGCTGTAACCAATAGCATAGAAGCTGGGCGTTCTGTCAATATGAAAGCCCACAAAGGCAGCATCCATGGTGTTGGAGCTGATATTATCGCTGGCACCAATCCTGTTTATGCAAATGATCCGCAGAGCGGGAATATCAACTTGGAAGCAGGACAGCATATTACCTTTGAAAGTGCGCAAAACAAGAAAAGCACACAAAACCATAACCAAAGTGCTTCAATGAATATTGGAGCCAGTTATGGCACGGGTGGCGCAGGGGTAACAGGCAGTGCTGCTTTTAGTCAAGGGGAAGGTTCCAGTGAACAGGTTCAACAAAAGAACAGCCATATTGTTGGCACAGGTACTGTTCATACCACGAGTGGGGCAAACACCACATTGGCAGGCGCCGTGGTTTCTGGAGAGCGTGTAGAAATGGAAGTAGGAGGTGATTTTACCGTTGTCAGCCGCAGTGATACGGGACAAACTTCCAGCAAAAAAAACTCTGTTTCTGTTGGGGTTAAAGGCAATGGAAAGCCTGATGGTGCGTCAATAAACGTCTCTTTCCAAAATGATCAATCCTCCAGCGATTATCACAGTGTTGTGGAACAATCAGGCATTAAAGCCCGTGATGACGGCTTTGAGATCACCGTTAAAGATAAAACAACGCTGACTGGAGGTATTATTGAAAGCACAGCCTTGGCAGAAAAAAACAGCCTGACCACAGGAAGCATCAGCACCAGTGATATTACCAACAGTGCGAGTGCCAAAGCCAGCAGTGATGGGATTAGCATTGCAGCGGGTGGTGCAATGGGCGAATACGACATCGCTAAAAACATTGCCAAAAATGTTTTAGATCATGCAGAACAACAGGATTCAAGGGAAGGATATACCAAATCCGCTATCAGCAATGGCACTATCGTCATTACTGATGAAGCAGGGCAGAAGGCATTAACAGGGCAAGGCGTTGATCAAACCATAGCTTCCCTTAACCGTAATACCGCTGAAGCTCATAAGGGTGTATCACAAATAGATGTCACTAAGCTGGAACAAACAGCTGGTGAAGACCGTAAAATGGCAACAGAATTGCTGGAAGAAGGATTTAAATACAGTGATAAAGCCTATAAAAAATATAGTGAAGAAGCCCCTAAAAAGCGTAATGCTGAAGCCCCTAAAAAGCGCAATGCTGAAGCCTCTAAAAAGCGTAATGCTGAAGCCCCTAAAAAGCACAATGATGTAGCCCCTAAAAAGCGCAATGATGCAGCCCCTAAAAAGCGCAATGATGTAGCCCCTAAAAAGCGCAATGCTGAAGCCTCTAAAAAGCGTAATGCTGAAGCCCCTAAAAAGCACAATGATGTAGCCCCTAAAAAGCGCAATGATGCAGCCCCTAAAAAGCGCAATGATGTAGCCCCTAAAAAGCGCAATGCTGAAGCCTCTAAAAAGCGTAATGCTGAAGCCCCTAAAAAGCACAATGATGTAGCCCCTAA
>NZ_JBHIPG010000005.1:0-1096 GCF_042195905.1 Bartonella sp. AP331QHHD | reverse complement strand
CTTTTCCAAGAAACCGTCTTCTTCGAGTCCAATGGACTGCTTTACAGTCTCTTAGGCATCATTATCTTGCTAGCAACAAGCCTCGTAGTAGCAATCGGCGGTGGTCTCGTGCTCCTAACAAAAATCGCTATTACACTTCTTGTAGGATTGGGACCACTCTTCATCATTGCTTTGCTCTGGCAACCAACTCATCGCTTTTTCGAGCAATGGATAATCCAAGTCGTCAATTATATAATCCTCTTTCTACTCTTAGCAACTGTATTTAATCTGATGATGAATATCTTTGCAAACTATTTGAGCGATATGAAACTCGATTACGACCAAAATGTAAGCTTCATGTTTGGGGGAGCTCTCATCTTGTCTATTATATCCATCATGCTGTTACTCAAACTATCAAGCATAGCCAATTCTCTCGCAAAAGGCATTACATTTGGACATCTATGGAGACATAGAAATTAGATGAGATAAAAAGCAATGGTTCCCGTAGACGCCCTTAATATCCATATGACAAAATAACGAGGATATCCAATCCTAAAGTAAAAAATACTTGCACTGAAATTGAGCTATTTTCATAAATTAAAATGGAATAAAAAAGTAAAATAATTACACACCATGCACTTTACTTTATGTTCAAAATAGGAATAATGACAATAAATATCAGAATGTATATAACAGTAAAAAGAGGCATATTAAAATGAAGTCGCTCATTCTTGGGATTTTGATTGCAAACCTTTTATCGGCTTGTGCATTAGCACCAAAGCTAAAACAGCCCAATGATAGGAACCGCGTGCCTATTAATAAAACAATCCCTGCCGAAATCAAGCGAGGAGACAGATGAAAAAGCGATTTATTATAACAGGAATGATTACCCTTTTGGAAATGATAAATTTGGCACATGCAAACAATGTTGATGATATATCTACTCGCATATGGGAAAGTCTTTTAAGGGCACAGATTCCTTCGGAATCAGATACTAAACAGAGTTCACCTGCTTCACCGCCACAATCTGCTTCACCGCCACAACCTGCTCTACCAGCAGAATATCTGGAGCTTATTAAGCTATTAAAAAAAGGGGAAATTATTGAGCTCTTAACAA
>NZ_JBHIPG010000004.1:0-1545 GCF_042195905.1 Bartonella sp. AP331QHHD | reverse complement strand
ACCAATTCAATCTGCTTGCCTTGTAAATCCATCTGTTGCATCTGACTTTTAGCCGCAATATCTTGCTGCTTTTCCTGCAACTTCATTTCTTGTTCCGGATTCATTTGCTGTTGTTGGGCTTGTTGTGCCATTTGCTGCTGTTGCATCTTCTCACTCACACGATTAAGCAATGACGCAGGCAATGGAGAATAACGAAGTAGATCAAGCATAATATCCGGCGTAATCGCATTTTGAAGCAATGGGAGCAGCTGTGTGATGATACCAAAGGTGCGCTCTTTCTCATTCGGGCTGGTTGGAGCATCATCAACAACAATGTCATACTCGACACTCGTTACTTCTTCACGCGTCAATGGAATATATTGCGCATTCTCTTCACCAGATATCCGTACCAAACGACCATCGGACAAGTAATTCTGTATAAGGTGCAAAATAATCTTACCTTGCCGCTTGCGATACAAACGTAAACCATCAAACAGACAAGCAAGCAGATTTAAACTGGATTGGCGTCGTTGTGCCTCCAAAATACCCGCTTGTGTCACTTCCCTTGTACCAATGAATTCGGGTGATAAACCCGTCACCTGATTAATTGCTTCCTTAGCTTCATTAAACAGCTGGAAAAAGCCCTCTGGAAACTGTGCTACAGGCTTTGGTTGTATCTTGCCTTCTGCAAGAGCGCCATCTTCAGCAACTAGCAACGCATCAGCCCGCGCCCAATCTTGCATAGCCTGCCTGATGTCCTTAAACGCCCCTTCCTCGACAATAAGCCCCCCTTTGGATTGGCTATTAAGGATATACATCACTTGACTAAAATATTTATTCGCCCACCGTTGTGGATCTTTTGTCGGGCGCACAACCCCATAAAATTGCCGTTCTATCTTGTCAAAATACCCCGTTATACACTCCCAACCCAATTGACCAGCTGGAACTAAAGGTTGATCGGGGGATTCAAGCAACTTTCTCCCTAAAAAAGCACGTCTTACAACCTTTTTATTGAAAGCTGCCCCTTGAATATCGGGCATCATGCACTGGAGCTGCTTAAATTCTTCCTCGCTATAATCACGAAGTTCTCCAGTGCTTAAATCGGGCGCTTTGTAATATCGCTCGCTTTCAAACCAACGGCATTCAACAAGCGTGACCATCCGACGACCGTTTTCAACATCAATGCTCCCTTCATCACTGTAATAATCAAGATCATTATGGTGAACACCTTCATGAGAGCTCCCATCCCTTGCCCAATCTGCACTCAGCTCTGTCCAATGAGATTTGGGAAACATCTGCTTAGCTACTTCTAACGGCTTGCGGTCTACATACCACAAACGTTGTGCATCGGTTAAATTCGGTTGCACTGCCGCACTATCCCAGACCATTTTTAAAGGATCTAAACGCGTAATGACCGGTTCACCATCGAGGCTGTTCTCATAATCAAGGCGGGTATCAGTCCACCCCATTCCACAAATGACAGCATCTTGGAAAGCATCACTATCTGCATATTCAGCATGTGCCATGTCGCGAAACCATTCTGCTGCTCCTGTAAGCAATTCACTT
>NZ_JBHIPG010000003.1:0-18021 GCF_042195905.1 Bartonella sp. AP331QHHD | reverse complement strand
GCCTAAACCACGTCCTCCTCATCTCGTTAAACAAATTACTCAACATGGCAAAATTGTATGGTATGTACGTATTGGTCATGGACCACATATTAGAATACGCAGTACCTATGGAACGCAAGAGTTTGTTGACAACTACAAAAGCGCATTTGCCGAGTTACAAGGGCTTATACTTCCTAAATCAAAAACCGGTAAACTTGTTGAAGGGTCATTTGCATGGCTGCTTAAACAATACTTTAACAGCTCTAATTGGCATAGCTACACTAAAGCTACAAAAAAACAAAAAGAACTCATCCTTATGAAGGTATGTGATAGCATAGGAAACATTCCATACCAAGCAATTGAAAAGAAACATATCATAGCCGGCGTTGAACGACGCAAAGAAACACCAGCAATGGCTAGAAACTTTCTGAAAGCCCTTAATGGGCTTTTTAATTGGGCGATTGATCAAGGTCTTTTGGAAAATAATCCAGCTTTAGGAATAAAAAGACCCCCCCTCAAAAACAAAGAGGGATTTCCTGTTTGGACAGAAGAAGATGTCGAAAAATATTATCAAATATGGCATCATGGTACCCATGAACGTGTCTGGATTGATGTTCTTTTATATACGGGCTTGCGTCGTGGTGATGCGGTACGCATTGGCTGGAAAGATGTCAAAGACAATATTATTCATCTCAAAACAGAGAAAAGTAAATTCCAAACAGGTGTCTTTCTACCTATTTTACCGGAATTAGCCAAAACGCTTGAAACTGGTCCTATTGGAGAAGAAACATTCATCTGTAGTAAAGTGAATCAAAAATTCACCAAAGAAAGCTTTGGGAATGCATTTAGAGACGCTTGTAATGCGGCTGGAATTAAAAAATCGGCGCATGGATTAAGAAAATTAGCCGCAACACGCGCAGCTAATTCTGGAACAACAGTATCACAACTCAAAGCAATTTTTGGCTGGACAAATGATGCTATGGCATCTCTTTACACAAAGAGCGCAGATCGTAAAAAACTCGCTCTTGAAGCCATAAAAAAGCTTCAAAAAGATGAGGGATAGAGGCAAAAAAACTCAATAGAATCAAGATTCACCTATTCCCTTATATTAGACATAACTATTTTATTTTACTTGCTTTTTATTTGCCTTGCACGGACACTATTATGAAATGGGCTTGGGTGCTTTGGGAGATGTTTCTTAAAAAAACATATGAATTTTAAACAACAAGCATATTCTTTTTTACGGCATTCTATTTTACCCGAAGAACGTACTTATGAAAAGGACGACTAAACAAAAGCATGAAGCAATCTACAGGTTATAATGACCAAATATTCAAGCTTTATTCTGCATCGCCTAACTCAGCATCAAGAAACTGATGCAAATCTACAATGTAATAACGTTGTAATGCATTATCTACACTGCTTTGTGCTTTTGCCTGCCATGCTTCTTGAGCAGATTGATAATCTGAGAAAATACCAACCACATCTAACTCATCAGGATTCTTAAATTGATTACTGTTAAGATTTTTTAATTCCCCACCAAATACAAGATGTAAATATTGTTTTTTTTCTTTGGTTTCAGTCATATGTGCCTCCATATCATTTAGATTATCTTAGCGCGCTTTTACGTGATTAAACTAACTTTGTTTGACGAACAACATCTATCATATCTTGACAGCAATTATTTTTACCAGCAATTAAAAGTCCATACTGGTAAGGTTCAATTCCATAAGATAGTAAAGGGGCATCAAGCGATAAAAAACACCCTCCACACTCCTGCAAAATAAGATCAGCAGCGGCAATATCCCATTCATGACAATTTGGACGAACTAATACGATATCAATTTCATCTTGAGCAACAAGAACAATACGATAAGCAAGAGAAGGAAGATAATGGTAAAGACTGACTTGATTGAGAAAATCATCTGGTAATTTTTGTGCGAGCGATTTATCAAGTGAAATTTTATATTTTCGATGAACCTCAAAGGCTAAACGAGGAAGTTTTATCCCATTTAATGTTGCCCCTCCACCTGTTACAGCTGTATAAACATCTCCTTGAGCCGGACATTGTAGAACGCCCACAATAGGACGCCCATTCTCAATAATGGCAACCGAAATACACCAATAAGGATTGCCAGAAAGAAAACCACGCGTTCCATCAATAGGATCAACAACAAAAGAGCGCTCATAATAATCTTGTTTTTCTCGATTATCTTTTGTTTCTTCTGAAATCCATCCATAATTTGGACGAGCTCCAAGAAGCCTCTCTTTCAAGAAATGATCAACAGCAAAATCTGCTTCACTAACCGGGGAATTACCTTCTTTAATCCAGACATCCAACGTGCATCCAAAATACCGCATTGCTAAATCTCCTGCCTCTCGACAAACGTCACGCAAAAGATTTAAATCAGAAGAATGATGCGTGTTATTTTCCTGCAAGTGTCATCCCTTCAATTAACAATGTTGGAGCAGCTGTACTATAACGCCGATCAATATCATTGGCAGGTGTTAAATGTGCTAACATATGAAGCAAATCAGAACCTAGCGTTACTTCACTCACCGGATAAGCAATTTCACCATTTTCAATCCAAAAACCGGAAGCCCCACGACTATACTGACCAGTAATAAAATCAATGCCATGACCGAATAATTCGGTCACATAAAATCCATTTCGCAAATCTTTTATCATATCGCAAGGTGATACTAAACCCGGTTCAATAGCAAAATTTGTACTGGTCGGCTGCACTAATGATGCCGAACGCATACCGTGTCCATTTGTTTTAAGTCCCAATTCACGTGCTGTAGATGATGAAAGAAGCCAATTTTTTAAAATACCATTTTCAATAATATTGAGTGTTTGCCCCTCTACCCCTTCTCCATCAAAAGGATGAGAAGCATTTCCACGTAATCGCAAAGGTTGATCGGTTACATTAACATTAGGCTTCATCACTTCCTTGCCTAGGAAATTCTGTAAAAGACTCGTTTTTCGAGCCACAGAGGCTCCATTGACCATAGATGCGATATGCCCTGCAATTCCACGAGCCGTACGCGGATTAAAAATAACATCAACGCTCCCAGTCGCCGCACGAACTGCACCCAAACGTCGAACAGCACCAAGCCCTGCATTCTTTCCCACAGTTTCTGCTGCCTCTAAATCAGAAAAATGTAAGGCTGTTGTATAATCATAATCCCGCTCCATCTGTGTTCCTTCACCTGCAAGAGCACTACAAGAACGTGAAAAACAACTTGAGCGATAGGCTCCACAAAAACCATCGCTGGTCACAAGAATAAACCCACTACGGCCATAAGCTGTTGCAGCGCCACCAGAATTGCTTACACCTTTAACATCAAGAGCTGCTGCCTCCGTTTTTAAAGCATCTTCTGTTAAAAAATGACTGCTGGGTACAAAATCATCAAAGAGATCAAGATCTTTAGGATACTTAACCAAACACTCTTTATCTGCCAAACCTTCAAATAAACTATCGGGAGAAGCTTTAGCCATCGCAACAGCACGTTCCGCAAGTTCTTGCGGATAAGATCCTAAATTAGCAGAAACACTTGCTACTTTTTTTCCAACAAAAACCCTTAGAGTAAAATCATTGCTCTCTGCTGCTTCTGTCGATTCGACTTTCCCAAAACGAACTGATACACTGGTAGAATGAGCATGAACAATAACAGCATCAGCAGCATTTGCCCCAGAACGCTTTGCTGCTTCAACCAGCGAAACAGCTTTCTCAATCTGGTTTTTGTCAGTCATTATAGACTCCCTAAAATATTTTATTATTTACATTGATAAGCATTCTGACAAATTTATACAAATCAGAATATAACTCTTGTGTATTGATTCATAAGATTATGCACATTCATGCATTCTTTTTCTTTTAATGCATTAAATCATTTCCCTTTTAGCTTCTTTATGAAAAAACGTAATATGCCGTAAAATCTCTTTAGTTTCAAGATTTCTCATGGGCCCTTATCATTTTAGATAATCCAATCTGTACTGACAATCAAATCAACCGAAAATTTGGCAATTAACAAAAGGCCTAACAATAACATTTGAATTTAAGCCAAAATCCTCAAAAATTCGAAAAGTATAAAATGACTTAAGTAACAAGCCTTATGTCCTCTGGATAGTCAAATAACTTCCTTCATTCCTATAGCATTCTTTAATTTCCAAGCAAGAATCAAGAAAATGCCTTATATTTGTGTATACTTCTTTGCTTCTATAAACTCTCTCATAATAAGATGGCAATCTTGTAAACAAAAAAACACTTTGATTTATAATCATAATTGATCATTTTGTAATTTGCATAAAAGAATCAAATATCATTAAATTTTCTCCGTTTCGAACCTATTCATGTTGAATCAATCACAACTATTTGCGAGCATATCATCAGTAAGGGGCCTATGAATAAAAACTATTTAAGAAGGAGTCAAAATGTCTTTTATGAATGCTCTCAAATCAAAAACTATCGCAACATTAGAAACTGGCAAATATCATGACAATATCAACCTACAGATTCACAAGAGCAGAAATAAGCTTCTACAACTTTCTTTATTTTCAGTAAAAATGCGCGCCTTATAAGCTTTTATATATTGAATAAAATTCAATGGCTTTTATAAGATCTTTGGTGCAAAATTAATTTTCTCAGATGATTTGACACGATTTCAACAGCTAACTAAAACCAAATCATAGCTCATCAATTTGCTATATACTCATAACTGATTTCATTCTAACAAGGCTAAGATTTCTGCACCTTTTTTAAGGTATTAACTTCTTTATAAATGCCCCCCTTACGAGATGCTTTTGTTTTCAGTAAGAGCACGTCTGCTCATTTCAATCATTGCATCGCGAAGATGTAACTTAATTTTTGACCCAATAATCATTCCAAAGAAAGGAGAAAATAAACCAGACATGGTTACAGTATGACGAATTTTGTTATTTGAAGAACCCGATTTTGTTGAACAAATATATTCATGATTAAAACTCATACGTGTAAAAGGAAGTTTAGCATAATCAGAAAAACAAACATTTTTTATAACTTTATCAAGTGTAAAAGTTACTGTAGGTCCCTTTTTAGGTTTCATGCGTCCTATAGCGCCTTCTTTGAAAGGACCAGAAAGTTCTACCCACTCAAGTTCACTATCCCAGCAAGGCCATGATGCCACATCTTCCCATATAGCCCAAATTTGCTCAGCACTTGCTTCTGTACTAATCTCTTCACTATATATCCAATTAAACACGATAATCTCCCCTTTTTTACAAATTACTTATCTTTAGTGATAAAGAATAATATAAAAAAGTATCCTTAAAGCTGCACAACGATAAGATACTTAATACTCTCAGATTTACTTAATATGTAATGACTAACTCAACAAGCGATATTACTAAACTAAACACACAAGTATTCAGGATAAATGAACAATATTTTCAATACTAAACAAAATATCTTTTTTAAGTTTAGACAATAGCAAAAATAGAAGTTACGCATCATATAAGATATCAATGCAGACTGCATAGCTTAAAGCTTTCAACTGCTGATGAAATGTGATGATTAAGGTATGGCAGAAAGAAATTAGATAAAAAAGATCATAACTATTATCGAGGAATATATATCCTATTGGAGAAAAAACATCCTTCTGTATTAAAGCTAATAAAAATTCATCAATTCCTTTAACATTAGAATCTTTTATTGATTTTCTGCTTAACCTTTTAAAAACCATATAAAATGAAGAAAACTGTGAAAAAGCATTTTTTCATCCTATCGGATAAAAACAAGAACTTTCTCAAGATGTAAGCGATCGTAATTTATAGAGACGTATTGCTGTCTCACCATAAAAACGCTCATCGTCTAGATAAAAGACGTCAGGTAAATAAATCATTGTATCTTTCTTTTCTTCAAGTATGAAGAGTGTATCAGCTTTTGCCCACCCTCCTCGCAAAGCTTCTACAAAAGCACGTTCACCTAAACAACGGCTATAGGGAGGATCAGCGCAGATAACATCAAATGGCAGCATTGTGCCAATATTGCCAAGTTTGGTCGCATCACGACGCAAAATCCGTCCTATCGACTGTAATTCAAAGGCTTCTATATTTTTTTGAAGCAACCCACGCCCCTCAACCGAGTTTTCAACAAAAACAGCCGCCTTTGCTCCACGCGAAAGTGCTTCGATGCCTAAAGCACCAGTACCAGCAAAAAGATCAAGAATGCGTTTATTGGTCCAAAACTCTTCTTCACGGCTAGAAAGAATATTAAAAAGGCTTTCACGTGTACGATCACTCGTTGGGCGAATCGACTGATTAACAGGCGAAAACAAAACACGCCCAGCAAATTTACCGCCTATGATCCGCACGTGGACCTCCAAATCGCTTCGAAGTTTTTGCACCGTCCCTATGTGGTTTAGATTTTTTCATAGCACCACCAAACGATTTTACCTTTTTCTTTCTCTCAAAAGAATGCTCATCATGACCACCTTTTATCATTTTCTCTTTATCCTTTAAAAAGCGATCTTTCTTACCAAAGGGATGCGTCTCGTCATAAGATATTTTGCCATGTTTTTGAACAAAACTTTCCCTCTTCTCTTTGTATGACGGATTTTCTTTTAGTTTTTCCTTGCCTCGATGAAAGGACTTTCTACCATCCAAATCGCTCTTATGATCATGCGATTTCTCCTCACTATAGGAAGGCTTTCTACGTGCACTTTGCGGACGTGCACCAGGAGCCATCCAAACATTAGCACGGCGAGAACGCGGTAGAAAACGCTCTGCTTTTCCTTCTTCACTTTTCTCCTTCTTTACATTCTCATGAGACTTTGTACTTAATCGTGCGCGACTATGTTCAACAGAACCATCTCTTGGTCGGCGTCGTATCGCCCTTTCACTTGAGAAAACCCAACCATCATTTGCAACAGAAAGATCTTTCTGGCTTTGCTTTTCTGCAACAACTGCAGAATTTGAAAATGGCTTAAGAATAGGAGCATCAAAATCTGCATTGGCTTGCATAATTAAACGCTCCCCCAACTGATCTCGTAACATCCGCCCTTTTAACTCTTGCACGGCTCCTTCTTCTAAATCAGAGAGATGAAATGGACCATAAGATACACGTATTAATCGATTAACTGATAATCCCAATGCCCCTAAAACATTCTTTATTTCACGATTTTTTCCTTCTCGCAAAGCGACAGAAAGCCATACATTCGACCCTTGTTCGCGTTCAATTGATGCTTCAATCGAACCATAAAAAATACCATTAATCGCAATACCATTTTTAAGGTTATCCAACGCGCTCTGCTTGACTCTTCCATGAGCACGGACACGATATTTGCGGACCCACCCCGTTACAGGAAGCTCTAATACACGCGCTAAGCCACCATCATTGGTTAAAAGCAAAAGCCCTTCCGTGTTAATGTCAAGCCTTCCAACAGAAAGAACACGCGGCATTCCTTTTGGTAAATTACTAAAGACTGTAGGTCTGCCTTCAGGATCACGGTTCGTGGTGACAAGACCTGCTGGCTTATGGTAAAGCCATAAACGCGTTCGTTCTATAGGAGGTAAAGGTTTGCCATCAACTTTAATAACATCAGAGCGGCTAACATTAAAAGCAGGCGTTGTCACGACTTTACCATTCACAGAAATACGACCTGCAACAATCATCATTTCTGCATCTCGACGCGAAGCAATACCAGCACGCGCTAACCTTTTAGCAATTCGTTCACTCTCATTATTTTCATTCATTTGCGTTTCAAACCAATCTTTGCAAGTATGTTCAGAAAATTATTCACATGCACCATACCGCTTATCCTGAAAAAGGAAGTAGCATAATCATTTATCATTTTCTATCCTTTAACGACAATAATGTATCTGTCGACTTGCAAGTTTGTTTTAAACTCTTTAAAAAATAGAGGTATTCTTTTCATTATAAAAGCGTAATAAATTATTCATTCCATAGCATTCCTTATCGAGATAACCTTTAGATTTTCTATACCTTCAGTAGAAAGAATATTATGACTTTGACGCCCATGGAAATAGCCCTTTTAGAAGCGCAAGAGGCTGCAAAAAAAGATGAAGTTCCCGTAGGTGCTGTCATTACACGTGGAAAAGCTATCATTGCACGCGCTGGTAACTTTATAAAATCTGCATATGACCCTACAGGACACGCAGAAATACGCGCAATCCGTATGGCTTGCGAAACATTGCAAAACGAAAGGCTTCCTGATTGCGATCTTTATGTAACACTTGAACCTTGTGCTATGTGTGCCGCTGCCATTTCATTTGCACGCATACGACGTCTCTATTATGCAACAAATGATCCCAAAGGAGGTGCTATAGAAAATGGCCCACGTTTTTATCAGCAACCAACCTGCCATCACAAACCTGAGATTTATTCTGGTTTCAAGGAAAAAGAAGCAGCTCAATTACTTAAAGACTTTTTTGTACAAAAGCGATACTAAAAATAATTCTNGGTTTCAAGGAAAAAGAAGCAGCTCAATTACTTAAAGACTTTTTTGTACAAAAGCGATACTAAAAATAATTCTTCTTCCATAACTTTCACTCTTTAAAAACTATCCTACTTCTCAAAAAAGACTGTTAATTCTTCTGATATATATATATATATATAGCAAAAGCTATTTCGAAGCATTTTTTCTCTCTTTTAATTCTGCATATTGTTTCTATTAGATGGTACATTCATTCAAAAGAATAATTCATTATTTTGTATATAAAATATAAAGTCCAAAATATCGTAGATATGCTCTCATTTCAAATTACATTGAAACAGTAAAAATCACTTTCTTGCACATCATAAGCGGAATTATCGTCTGGATAAAGAACGTTTTAGAAAAGACTAAAAATGTCTCTTATGAAAGCTCTCAAATGCAAAAATTATCGCAACATTGGAGTCTGTAAAATAAAATGATGGTATCCACTTTCTCCTTCCTAAGCATAAAGTATTGGAGCACAATAGATTTTACGTTATACTAGCCACATGAGCAATGTTGTAAAATGAGCTTGAGAAATGTTTCGTGTTAAGGAAACGCATAAGGAATCTCTCGATGCTGTTGTCATATTGCTATTTCATGAGAATACCCCCCTCCTACAGCAGCATTATAACTGCGCGCGAATGAGAGCTTGGTATCATAAGTAATTGGAAAAATACTTTACTTTAAATGTTTTGTCTTTTCCCTATCGACCAATAGGTGCGGTTTTTGCCGGTTGGCGATAACTTAAAGGTGGTTCAGTGAGATAGCGACGGTATTTTGAACTTCCAACTTGTGCTCTCTGACGACGTAAATATTCCTGTCGTTGCTTCGCATTCAACTGTGAAGGATTTTCTGAACCAACGCCATTAACTGACGATCCTTTGTGAGGAAAAGGAGTATTTCCTTGATGCTTCTTCGATGCTGCCATTTCATTGACAGATCTATCTTGTTGTGGTACCGGCAAAAATCTGCGTGAACTAGGGCTTGGTATTACAAGTTTTGGATGAGGTTTCATAACAATCTGGCTGCTGTTATTTGTTGGTGTTAATGAAGTGATATTAGCAACATCTTCAAAAAACTGTATTGAAACTGGTTTATTGGTACCATAGGTAGGAGCGGATAAATTGCATCCCGTTAAAACAAAGCACATCCCTAAAATTCCTATTGGAAATATTTTTATTTCACGTTTTCTCACTGCCTATTCCATTTCCTAGGTGTATGGCTGATTAATATTCCCGTTATTTATGAGAGAACGGTCCATACACAAATTTCCCCCCTGCAGATAAAACAACGGAACTTTTTTCGTACCACAAAAAACTATATTCATCAATATGAGAAATTTACTTGCATTTCTTTCCTTTGATCTAAAACTTTAAATCTTGCCAAGAATCTGCAATTCCCGCAAAGCAGCTGCATCACGAGCAGATACATCCGGATAAGCTGGATCACTTCCAACATCTTGTGTATAACGCCATGATCGAGCACATTTTTTTCCTAATGCCTTCTCTGGATATACACCAACACCTTCAACATCATTCAAAGTAAAAGCATCAGAAGGTATCGTGTCCTGCGTAATTGTGAGCGCACTGGTAATACAGATCTCCGCCATATCCACATTTTCTAATGCCTCTCGTAAAACCAGATTGGAAATAAAAACAATAGGCGCAGCTTCCAAAGAGGATCCAATACGCTTATTAGCACGTTCAAGCTCTAAAGCACCTGTCACAACTTTACGGACCTGCCGAATTTTTTTCCAACGCTCAGCCAAAGATTGGTTTTGCCATTCTTCTGGTACAGAGCGAAATTGTTCCAAATGCACCGATTGGCTTCCTGGATAACGCTCTAACCAAGCTTCTTCCATAGTAAAAGGTAACATTGGAGCAAGCCATGTGACCATACGCTCAAAAATCTCACGGACAACCTGCAAGGAGGCCTTGCGTTTTTTTGATGAAGGCGCATCACAATAAAGAGAATCCTTGCGGATATCAAAATAAAATGCCGATAACTCAATGATTGAAAAATCCAATAATGCACGCATAATCTTTTTAAAATCAAATTCATCGTAAGCGCGATTAATCAACTGATCAAGTTCAAAAAGCCTATGCAATATAAATTTTTCAAGATCCGGCAGTGCACCATAAGATACTTCTTCTCCATCATCATGTGCTAAAGTTCCTAGCATCCAACGAATTGCATTGCGTAGTTTACGATATGAATCCACATTTGTTTGAAGTATTTTTTTGCCTAAACGCTGATCTTCCCAATAATCGGCTGTCATAACCCAGAGACGAAAAATATCAGCTCCAGATGTTTTAATGATTTCTTGCGGAACAACCGTATTGCCTAAAGATTTAGACATTTTCTTACCATTCTCATCCAAAGTAAAACCGTGTGTGATCACGGACTTATAGGGAGAACAAGCACGCGTACCACAGCTTTCCAAAAGAGAAGATTGGAACCATCCGCGATGCTGATCTGAACCTTCAAAATAAACATCAGCAGGCCATTTCAAATCAGCCCGATCTTCTAACACAAAGCTATGGCTGGCTCCAGAATCAAACCAAACATCCAAAATATCATAAACCTGTACCCAAGGCTCATGTGCACGCTCACCTAAAAAACGTTCACGTGCTCCTTCAGCAAACCATGCATCTGCCCCTTCTGCTTCAAAAGCCCGTAAAATACGCTCGTTCACACCTTCATCTTTTAGAATAACACCATCCTCATTTGCAAAAATACAAATAGGAACACCCCAAGAACGCTGACGAGAAAGAACCCAATCAGGACGATCTTCTATCATAGAAGCTAGGCGGTTTTGTCCAGAAGATGGCACAAAACGCGTTTTTGAAACAGCTTCCAAAGCCCGACTACGTAAAGTTGAACCATCCCCAAAATCTTTATCCATTGAAATAAACCATTGCGGTGTATTGCGAAAAATAACGGGTTTTTTTGAACGCCAACTATGGGGATAGGAATGCTTTAAACGCCCCCGTGCAAACAATCGATCTGCTTTAATTAAAGCATTAATGACCTCTTTATTGGCATCACCCATTTTTCCATTATCATCAATAACACGTGCAGGTCCTCCTTCACGATCTGGTCCTAAACCTGGAACATCTTTCGTATAGAACCCTGCATCATCAACAGGAAACGGTATAGATGAATCAATCCCCGCTTGCTCCAGTAAGGACTTATAATCATTCCAAATTTCAAAGTCCTCACGCCCATGGCTTGGTGCTGTATGGACAAAACCTGTACCAGCACTCTCTGTTACGTGCGAACCATCAAGCAATGGAATTTTATAATTATACCCTCCAGCTAAACCTTTGAGTGGATGAGAAAGAACAAGAGCTTTCAACTCTTCAGAAGAAATAACACGCAAATGCTTCAAAACAAGTTTGGCTTTTTCTCCACAACTCATCGCTAAAGCGTCTGCAAAGAGAAGCTTTTCTCCCACTTGAGGACCAAAATCATTTTCAGCACTTTCAACTTCGTAAATACTATAAGAAATTTGCGAAGAATAACTCACTGCACGATTGCTTGGAATCGTCCACGGCGTTGTTGTCCAAATGACGACATGAGCACCATATAAATCATCAGAATTTGCTTCAAAAACAGGAAACTTAACCCAAAGCACCTCTGATTCATGATCATGATATTCAATCTCAGCCTCTGCCAAAGCCGTACGTTCCACAACAGACCACATCACTGGCTTGGAACCACGATAAATCTGATCTGACATAGCAAATTTTATCAATTCACTGGCAATGCGTGCTTCTGCATGAAAAGCCATTGTAGTATAAGGCGTGTTAAAATCTCCCACAACACCAAGGCGTTTAAATTCTTCACTTTGAATAGTTACCCAATGCTGTGCAAATTCACGGCATTCTTGACGAAACTCGTTAAGAGGTACCTCATCCTTATTTTTTCCTTGTGCTCGATATTTTTCTTCAATTTTCCATTCAATTGGAAGCCCATGGCAATCCCAACCAGGTACATAATTTGCATTAAAACCGCGCATTTGGAATGAACGAACAACCACATCCTTTAGAACTTTATTTAAAGCATGCCCGATATGAATATGACCATTTGCATAAGGCGGACCATCATGAAGAATATAAAATGGACGATCTTTTGCTTGTTGACGCAATTGCGCATAAAGCCCCATATTTTCCCAACGCGCCATCAATTCAAGCTCTTTTTGCGGAAGCCCTGCACGCATAGGAAAATTTGTCTGTGGGAGATAAAGAGTTTTTGAATAATCTATTGTTTCATTTTTCACAGCCATTGTGAAATATCCCTGTCCACTTTTACGATTTCATTTTTGCATAACTTCCCTGAACCCTGCAACTCTGGTTTTTATCTATAGGGAAAGCCGAGCTTATCATTCGTATTAAGCAGCGATCAGGAAAATATATCATCACACTCTATGGGCTTTATCATGAAATTCACAAGAAAAGAAACCAAAAAGTGATCTTAAAAAAAAATAAAGGCTCCACTGACAGTGGAGCCTCTTAGAAATTTACTCTTTAAAAAATTAGAATTTATAAGCTACACCAACACGGAAATCATTGGTTTTGTAGTTAACTTCAAGTTTTTCCTTTGCAAATTTCTTTTTACCAAAATCAGAGTAACGATATTCTGCACGTACAATCACATTATCTAGAAGCGAGAAATCAACGCCACCACCAAGTGTGTAACCAATCATGGTTTTTGTTTCATCAGCTAAGTTCTTAGAAGAAACGACTCTTCCATCCTCATCCTTAACAGATATTGATACAGTGTCTTGGAATTGCCCATAAGCAATACCACCAGCAAGATAAGGCATAAAGCGATCAGCAGCAAAACCAATACGTACCCGTGTAGCACCACCCCAATTTTGTTTGAAAGTATGACTTAAAGTTTCAACTGCATCCTCTTGATCAAGACCAAGTTCAGAAGCCATCTTTTTTATTTGTTCTATACCATATACACTGGAAGCGTTCTTATCCACCGCTTGTGTACTTTGTGCACCGTGTCCAGACATATTCTGTCCACCATGAGAACGAGAAGCATGTGGATTAGTACCATTGGGATGAGCATTTCCGCTACCATGGGCACCATGATGACCCCCGCTTGTTCCATTGGAAGTCTTTGTATCTGAACCAGAGGATGATCCTGATCTCGCGAGTACAAGTGGTGCGCTCGGTACTGTTTTTTCTACTGCTGATGGTTGTACCGATATAGGTGTTTTTGCTGCTGGCTGACTTGCGCCTGATACTGTTGATGAGCTAGAAGATACTGGTGCTTTTTCAACCGCTTTTGCAGACTCTGACTTAGCAGATTCTGTTGCTCCATCTGACCCTACTCTTGATGATTGATCTCCTTGAGATAATCTTGCCAATAAGAGCGTTGACCGCTCTGGTGAGCTTGCTCCTGTAGTAGAGGATATTGATTTAAGTGCAGGTGATTTTAATCCATTTACCCTGCTTACCAATGTCGGTCCTGTACCTGATCTTTCCAATGAGGACGATGGCGATTGCACTGAACTAACCGTCTGTCTAGAGGATGCTGATTGTGTTATTGACGATGCAGATGGCGTTTTTAATGGTGGTGTTGAAACTCCTGGATTTTCCCTTCCCACTACCACTGTTTTTTCTGCTGTTGAACTAACATTACCAGAACTTCTAGTTGTTGCTGCTTGATTTGATTGTGTTGCTCCTACTTGTGGTTGTTGAACTGCATTTACTGGTTTAGCTAGTGCTTGACTGGATTGCGTTACAACAGATTGTTCTGACGCGGATCCTGCTATTGGAGTCTCTCCTGTTGTAGTTCCTGTACCTGCAGGTGCTCTTGAGGTGTCTTTTTGCGTTTGTGCTCCTGTTAATGCTGTTCCTTGTGGGACTTGAGATGTTAATGGGTTTGCTGATCTGCGGGATCTTACAACTGCATTTTCTACTGTAGTGTTATCAGCCGCTCCTATGGTAATGGTCTTTGTGTGTTTTTTTCCAGATACCATTAAATCCGTATCGATGCCAAAAATAAAGTTGTCACCGAGATCAATATTAGAACCTGCATAAAAACCACCTGCAAAACCTGAAAGTTTAGGAGAGAACTCTTTATCCAGTGGTAAACTCTTTTCTTGACCAACAAGAGCCATATCAGCTTTGCTCGAAAAACCACCAGCTTGGACACCTAAATAAAGACCTGTCCATGAAAAAGTAGGTGCAACAATGGTAGAAGCAGTCGATGATGCTGGCTGATGAGGAATCATAACATCAGCAGCTAGTGCTGTAGACGCTGAAATTAAAGAAAAAATAGACGCTGTTATTAAACGTTTTGTATTCATAAAATCTCTCCAAATATCCAAAATGAAATTCATATAGAGCATCTTTTCTGAAATATCTGTAGCAAAAATGACACACTCACAAAAAAATAAAGAATTTTTGTGCAATAAACAAATTATATCAAATTTTTTAAACAAAAAGCGCGTTGCAATCACCTGTTTTGAAGCCAATGTATGCATGTGTCATAGAGGACAACTCGCATTAGCTCTCACTCAATTGCCTGATTGGAATTATGAAATTAAGCACATCTAAAAAATAAATTTGCATATTTTTAAAAAATGGGAGTGTCCATATGTCACCTAGCACACCCCTACTCATTCCTAACAACTTTTAAGTAATGCATGATTCACGCTACGGGTGGATTGTGCCAAATCAAGGAAATAAATCATGGGGAAAAAATACGAATTGACTGATGAAACAATAGAGTTTGATGGATACATTACGCTTTACCGTATCCATGAATTGAGAGACTTTAGAGATGAAAAGGCAGGTAATCTTGACAGCTTTATAGAGGATGAAGACAGTTTAAGTCATGAAAACGATTGTTGGATTTATAATGATGCCAAGGCGTATTCCTTTACCAATATTTACGATAGCGCTAAGATTTTTGATAACGCACAAGTTGCTTATAATGCACAGATTTTTGGAAACGCAAAAATTTATGATAATTCAGAAGCTTGTAACAAAATTATGACCGCCCAGAACGGCGTCCCTTCAACAAAAGACGACATTCCTTTCTAACACCAAAAAACTAACCTTTTAACACCAGCGTGATTCACGCCACATGTGAATTACATCTAAAATCAAGGCGAACAAACATGGGACACCGTCCACCTACTATTACGCAACCAGCTATTGCTCGTGCTGTACGAGAAGCTAAAAAACAAGGGTGTGAATTAATAGAAATAAAGCCTACAGGTGAACTGCTTATTTATCTTAAAGCAGACATCCCAATACCAAACCAAGCTAGTCTTCCAAAAAAGTTATTAGATTTGTCAACGAATGAAGATTATGAATCTTCACTCTCTAAGATGTGAAGTTGCTATGCCAAAACCACGCCCCCCTCATCTTGTCAAAGAAATCACACGCCATGGTAAAATTATATGGTATGTGCGTATTGGTCGTGGTCAACGCATTAGAGTACGTGGAACCTATGGAACGCAAGAGTTTGTTGACAACTACCAAAGTGCGCTTGCTGAATTACAAGGGCTTATACTTCCAAAATCCAAAACCGGTAAACTTGTTGAAAGGTTATTTGCATGGCTACTTAAACAGTATTTTAACAGTATCAATTGGCATAGCTTCTCTAAAGTCACAAAAAGAACTCATCCTGATGAAGGTGTGTGATTCTATAGGTCACATTTCATACCAAGCAATCGAAAAGAAACATATTATAGCCGGTGTTGAACATCGTAAATAAACACTTGGAATGGCTAGAGACTTTCTGAAAGGTCTAAACGGACTTTTTAAATGGGCCATTGAACAGGGTCTTTTGGAAAATAATCCAGCTTTAGGAATCAAAAGACCTCCTCTCAAAAACGAAGACGGATTTCCAGTCAAAACAGAAAAAAGTAAATTCCAAACAGATGTTTTTCTGCCAATTTTGTCTGAACTAGCCAAAACCCTTTAAATTGGTCCTATTGGAGAAGAAACATTCATTTGTGGTCAAGTTAATCAAAAACTCTCCAAAGAAAGCTTTGGCGATACATTTAGATAGGCTTGTAATACAGTAGGCATTAAAAAATCAGCGCGCGCATGGTTTAAGAAAATTAGCAGCAACACGCGCTGCTAATTTCGGTGCAACAGTCTCGCAACTCAAAGCAATTTTTGGCTGGACAGACGACACTATGGCATCTCTTTACACAAAGAGCGCAGACCGTAAAAACTTGCTCTTGAAGCCATAAAAAAGCTTCAAAAAGATGAGGAATAGAGGCAAATAAAACTCAATAGAATCAGGAATAACCTATTCTCTCATATTAGACATAAATATTTTATTTTACACATACTTGTGAATGAAACGGCTTTTAAAACCTTGTCTGTTAAAGTTTATGCTCTTTGCCTCTGCATAATTTAGCGTTTTTAAGTTCTATTCTTGAAAAACTATGCAAGACCTTAACAAACTATTTATTGATCTAAGCGTTCAATAATCTTTTCTTCCATTCAAATTACCTTTTTGCTTATCCTAAAGAAAAAAGCATTATAAATATACCTAATTTTCAGTCATATCTGGAAAAGGTTTTAAACTGTCGATGCAAATCTTATACAACGTTTTATTCAAATAGTGTAAATCAGCCCTTTCCTCCAAGATACCCTTTAGACGCATTAAATATCTGAATATTTTTATTTAAAAAATAAAAATCTTTTAAAGAGCTTTCTTATTGAATTGTACTTATTTAAACTCAATAAAAATTTTGCTTGAATATATATGTCATTCTTACAAATTTATCTCTCATAAACTGTCAAAGCAATAACATTTTCTTTTCGCAGATATGACCGATCTAAATAGAATAAATATCTGGAAAGGTAAAATAATTTAAAAATACACGACCGAAATTTAATATAATTTATCAAACATTTTCAACTGAACATTTCTTATTATTACGAAAACGACCATTAGAACTTAAAAAATATTGCTTTGTAAAAAATTTTTAAACAGGAAAAAAATGATAAATATCATAATTACCTTTCATTTTTCAGAAAAAACTATCATGTTTAAAAATGAAACTCTTAGATAACACACTCAAAGAATTAACTTATGAAGAATTATTTTAATTGAAACTTAAATAGTTTTACAAAGAACGCTTTAAAATGCGTATTAAAATGATTGACCTTTTACAAGAAATTTGTCAAAAAGCATATCTAGTTTGGAGGGGTGGCCGAGCGGTTTAAGGCACCGGTCTTGAAAACCGGCGTGCAGGAGACTGTACCGTGGGTTCGAATCCCACCCCCTCCGCCACAGCACTTTTATGGTGCTATAACTTATTGATTTCATGTGTGTTTTTTCAAGGTGCGGGATTCGTAAATAAAGGTTCGGGAATAGGATTCTCGAACATGCTTCTACGAAGCGCATGCTTGTTTGCTAACTTTCTCTAATAATTTTTTAAATTCTGCTAAATCCTGTTGTGAAAGATTATGTAAATTTCTAACAAACATGCCAACTGTAGCTTGCCAGCAGGTTTTGTATATTTTGCCACTAGGTTTTGTACCAATTTATTTTTTTCAAAGAGTTTTTAAGGGG
>NZ_JBHIPG010000002.1:0-8350 GCF_042195905.1 Bartonella sp. AP331QHHD | reverse complement strand
TTTTTTTTAATGGGGCTGTAACAACGGCATTCAGTGCCTCATCTAAAGATATATTGGTAATGGCATGGAATATTGATTCAATTAGTAGTTTTGATCCAGCGCAAACTGTTGAGGTTGTGACGAGTGAGTTATTAACGAATATTTGCAGCGCGTTAGTGCAATATGATGAGCATGATCCTACAAAAATTCGCCCTGCTATGGCAAAATCTTGGGACGTTTTAGACAATGGCAAAAGAATAGTCTTTCATCTTCGTGATGATTTAAAGTTTAATGATGGAAGGATGGCTACAGCGCAAGATTTGGTATGGTCGATGCGACGGATTATTAAATTAGGATTAAGCTATGCTCAATCTTTAATGGATTATGGGTTTACCAAAAACAATATTGAAACAAATATTCAGGCTCTTGATGATAAGACTTTACAATTAAAATTAGATAAACCCTATCCTATTCAGCTCATATTGACTGTTATTGGACAATCTTATGCTTCTGCTTTGCTTGATCGGAAAACAATTGAAGCACAGAGTATTAACGGTGATATGGGGAATAAATATTTAGCAACACATACAGCTTGTGTTGGACCTTATAAATTGGTGAGCTGGTCTCCAGGAGATAAAGTTGTGTTAGAGGCGACACAACATTATTGGGGCGATGTGCCTAAAATTAAGCAGATTGTTGTGCAGCATGTAGCGGATTCATCAAGTCAAAGACTTCTTTTGGAAAAAGGTGATGTGGATATAGTGCGTGATCTTTCTTCAGAGGATATTTTAGATCTTGAAAAAAAAGGAGGCCCAGTCAAAATTAGTCGTGTTTTGCGTCCGCAGATTATTTACTTATCGTTAAATAATAAGAATGCAATTTTTGCGAATGAAAAGGTCAGATTGGCACTTCGTTATTTGGTTGATTATGAAGGTCTTGGAAAAACTGTTTTGAAAGGGATTGCTATTCCTCGGGCAACTTATATGTCTTTAGGTGTTCCAGGTGCTTTAGATGAAAAAGAAGGTTTGCCTTTTCAGTTGGATTTGAAAAAAGCAAAACAACTGATTACTGAAGCTGGTTATCCTAATGGGTTTAAAGCTAATCTTTTAGTTGGAAGCCTTAGTTATATGTCGTCTGTTGCACAGTCTATTCAAGCCAATGCACGCAAAATTGGTGTTGAGCTTACAATTGAAAAAATGGCACAAAATCAATTGTTGAGCCGTGTACGTGGTGGAAATTATGATACTGCTATTATGGGGTGGGGGAGTGCCGATCCTGATGGACATCCTGCTTCATTAAATCACGTGTTTAACCCTGATCCAACATTTACAAAAAAGCACAATATGTATTTAGCTTGGCGCGCTGGGTATTATGATGAAAATATTAATAACATGGTGATGGATGCTTTGTTTGAGAAAGACCCCAATAAGCGTATCATGCAATATCGTACTTTACAGCATTATGTGCTAGAGCATGGTCCTATGGTTTATTTATTTCAGACATATTATACCGTTGGTATGGGGCCTGATGTCAAAAAATGGATTTGGAACAGTTATAGACTTTATTACAATGAAGCAGAAAAATAAAAAGAAGCATGTTATAGAAAAGGATTGTAGAACATGCTTAATAAGAGATTGTTTTGTTATATAAAAAAGTATTTGCTTTATGTTTTGTCGCTACAGAGGGGATTTTTATAATGGTTTTGCCACTTTCAGAGACTGAA
This sequence comes from Bartonella sp. AP331QHHD, assembly GCF_042195905.1. Lineage (NCBI taxonomy): Bacteria > Pseudomonadati > Pseudomonadota > Alphaproteobacteria > Hyphomicrobiales > Bartonellaceae > Bartonella > Bartonella sp. AP331QHHD. The sequence continues at coordinate 6,648 of NZ_JBHIPG010000002.1, read as the reverse complement.
AGAGCTGTATCAGAAAAGCAGAAAAAATTATTTTTATGGGATTTTTTATACAAAGGATTGAAACTTCTTATTTCAGTTTTTATCACATTGCTTGGGTTGGTGACGATCACTTTTTTTCTTGGTCATCTTCTTCCTCTAGATCCGGTTCTGTCTATTCTTGGTGATAATATCAGTCAGGAAGCTTATGATGCAATGTATTATAAGCTGGGTCTTGATAAGCCGTTGATTGTCCAATATTGGAAGTATCTTCATAATGTATTTTTGTTTGACTTTGGAGATGCTTTAACTTCTGGGCGACCTGTTCTAGCCGATATTATGCGTGTGTTTCCTGCAACATTAGAGCTTGCAACCGTTGCTATTGTTATTGGCACAAGTCTTGGAATTCCATTTGGTGTTTTTGCAGCAATGTATCGCGATTCATTTATTGATTATGTTGTCCGTGTTTTTACACTTGTAAGTTATTCTACTCCAACATTTTGGCTCGGATTAATGGCGTTGTTAATATTTTACGCCAAGCTTGGCTGGGTTGGTGGCCCAGGACGACTTGATTTTCTTTATGAATATTCTTTTGAACCAAAAACAGGATTTTTCCTTTGGGATACTGCAAGCCAAGGACAATGGGAGGCTTTTGGTAATGTTTTTAGTCACGTTATTATGCCTGCTTTGATCTTGGCTTTCGGTGCTATGGCTTATATTAGCCGTATGACTCGTGGGTTTATGATTGAGCAGCTTAATCAGGAATATATCATTACTGCACGTGTAAAGGGATTATCGTGGGCGCGAACCGTTTGGGGGCATGCCTTTCGAAATGCTGCTGTTCAAATTATTACCGTTGTTGCACTTTCTTATGCTTTTTTATTAGAAGGGGCTGTTTTAACGGAGACAGTTTTTGCTTGGCCTGGTTTTGGACATTACTTGACAAATGCTCTTTTAGCCGGAGATATGAATGCAGTTGTAGGATGTACTTTACTTGTAGGATTTATCTTTGTCGCCATTAATTTATTTTCTGATTTGCTTTATCGCATTTTTGATCCAAGGACACGTTGAATATGACAGTAAGTAATCATCATAAATCGCAATCATCATCTTCTTTGGGTAGTTGGTTAAACGATCCTGTTCCAAACTCCATAATTCAAGCGAACATACAAAGAATTTATCACGCACTGGCTAAGTTTTTTCATAACTTTTCGGCTGTATTCGGTCTGCTTATTATTTGTATTATTATCATATGTGCATTTTTTGCTCCTTGGATTGCTACGCATGATTTTCTTAGCAATGATCTGGGGCATCGGTTGCAGCCACCCTCTATGGCGCATTATTTTGGAACAGATGAATTGGGACGTGATATTTTTAGTCGCCTTGTTTTTGGTTCCCGTATTACTCTTTATGTTGTTTTTCTTACAACAGTTATTGTAGGTCCAATAGGGCTTATTGTTGGAACTGTATCTGGTTATATGGGCGGATGGGTTGATACTGTGCTCATGCGCATTGTCGATATTTTTCTTGCTTTTCCAGGTTTGATTTTAGCTCTTGCATTTTCAGCCGCATTGGGACCAGGGATTGAAAATGCTTCTATTGCAATTTCAATTGCAGCATGGCCACCAATTGCACGTTTAGCACGTGCTGAGACTTTGACAATACGTTCTTCTGATTATGTTTCTGTAGTTCGCCTGCAAGGGGCCTCTGCTTGGCGAATTATTTTGTTTCATGTTGCGCCCATGTGTATTCCTTCAGTGATTGTACGATTAACTTTGGATATGTCTGGAATTATTTTAACGGCTGCTGGTCTTGGTTTTTTAGGGTTGGGAGCTCAACTTCCAAGTCCTGAATGGGGTGCGATGCTTTCTTCAGGGCGGGAATTTATGATGACAAATTGGTGGTTGGCGGCAATACCAGGCTGTGCAATATTATTTGCAAGTCTTGCTTTCAACCTTTTAGGTGATGGTCTTCGTGATGTATTGGATCCACGCAATGGGTAATAAATTATTAGAAGTAGAAGATTTACGTATTTCTTTTCCTACAACGCGCGGCATTTCAGAAGTTGTGCGTGGCGTTAGTTTTTCTGTTGGAAAAGAAAAAATTGGAATTGTTGGTGAATCCGGATCTGGAAAATCGATGACTGGGCGCGCAATACTAAGGTTGAGTCCAAAAGCAGCCATTGTTAAAGCTAAAAAAATGCGCTTTGAGGATGTTGATTTATTGGCCGCAAGTGAACCTCAGATGCGAAAAATCCGTGGGAAACGTATTTCAATGATTTTACAGGATCCCAAATATTCACTTAATCCATTAATACGGATCGGGGAACAGATTATGGAGGCTTACCGTATTCATTACCGTGTTTCAAAAGCTGAAGCGAGGGAGCGCACCATATCTATGTTAGAATCTGTTCATATTCGTGATCCTGAACATGTGATGCGTCTCTTTCCTCATGAAATATCTGGGGGGATGGGGCAGCGCGTGATGATTGCAATGATGCTCATTCCAAAACCTGATTTAATTATTGCTGATGAGCCAACATCTGCACTTGATATTACGGTCAGACGACAAGTTTTATCTGTATTAGATGAACTTGTGACAAAATCTGGAACGGGACTTATTTTCATTAGTCATGATTTAAATATGATTGCTGATTTTTGTGATCGTATTTTGGTGATGTATGCGGGCCGTGTCTTAGAAGAGTTGCCTGCTTCTGATTTGTCTCACGCTTGTCATCCTTATACAAAGGCGTTGCTCGCGAGTTTGCCACGGCTTGATAATCCAGTTGATATTTTGGCTGTTCCTGAGCGTGATCCTGATTGGTTGTATAATCCTACGATTGTTAATGGCGTTGAGGAGGTTCCTCATGACAAATTGTGAGAATATTATTGATGTTTCTAATTTATCTGTAACTTTTGGGCACAGGCATAAGGCAGTAACAGTTGTTAAAAATGTTAATTTTCATATTAAGCGTGGTGAAGCTTATGGTTTGATTGGTGAATCCGGATGTGGAAAGTCAACTATTTTGAATACATTGGTGGGGCTTATTCCAGATTATAGTGGAAAATTCCTTTTTGCTGGACAAGAAGTTGAAAAGAAAAGAAGTAAGGATTTTTTACGCTGTATTCAAATGGTTTTTCAAGATCCTTATGCTTCGCTGCATCCAAGAAAAATGGTCCATACGGTTCTTTCTGAATCGCTCAAAATCCATGGAATGGATAATCAAAGAGAGCGGGTGGAGGATGCTTTAGATTCCGTTGGTTTAGATTCTTCATTTCTTTATCGTTATCCTCATGAGTTGTCTGGAGGGCAGCGTCAGCGTATTGCTCTTGCACGTGCTTTAATTATTGAGCCAGAGGTGTTGTTGCTTGATGAGCCAACATCTGCATTGGATGTGTCGGTACAGGCTGAAATTTTAAACTTGTTGAAATCACTGCGCGTGAGAAAAAAGCTTACTTATTTAATGGTATCCCATGATCTTGCTGTTGTTGCACATATTTGTGAACGTGTTGGAATTATGCATAAAGGGATTATTCTTGAAGAGCTTAGCAATGATGAATTGCGTAATCTACATGCGCAACACGATTATACAAAGGAGTTTTTTGAAGCAAGTATAGAGCCTATTGTCCATAGAGAGCAAAGAGCATGATCAATTTTACAGAAGAGAAAATGCAATTTTATTTGTTTTGAAGTTTCTGGAGATGTTTGGCGGCATTGTTAAGAGGGAAGGGGATAATAGGATTTTTTCAGTATGAATTTTCTGGGCAGTGTTTGAGCTGTAATATTTTAAATCCTATTAGAACTTCCATTTTGAAATATATGAGTGACTTATAACATACATCCCTTTGTTTGATATTATTGCATTATTTTTTACTTATCATTTTATGTTCAAAAGTTTTATTTTGGAATTTTAAGCATTAAATTCGTGAGAAATAACAAACGATAGTAATGTTGTATTTTCTAGAAAAGCTTCTCATTATTTTACAATATCATTTTGTTTTTGGTTGTTCTCTTTTTTACAGTTTTATTCTTTATAAAAAGAATTTTTTGTAAAAAACATCCAATGGTCAATGACTGTCTTCAAATATTTCGCTGTTCTCTATTTAAAAAAGCGCTTAAAAACAGCTTATAATAAACCAAAAAGGCAGCAATATGCTGCCTTTTTGTTAAATTGAATAGGCTATTTTTACAGTCTTGATTTAAAACTGATAGAGTATTCCTCCTGAAAAGCTTGCACCACTTATACCAGTTTTTGAAGCTTTTGTTGATAGCTGACATCACCATGAAGGGAGAGGTTAGCGGACAATTGTGGGCCACCTTCAACGGAACTTCCCGAGGGGTCACATTTATAATACTTATCAATATGGAATGTCTGATCATCACCAAAGGTTTTGATTAAGTTTACTTTTCCATAGAAAGACATAGGACGGCTGTTTTCAGTGGCAATGGTTTTTGTCAAACGTCCACCAACACGGGATTATCCATTGAGAAGGATTTTGCATCTTAATGGTCAGATTATCAGCATCTTTAATGGTATCAAACATCAAATGTTGATAGGCAAGCTGTGCCTGCGGTTCGAATGTTACACCTTGGATACCCGTTGCAAATTGTTTGCTAACAGTTGTGGAGATCGCCAACATTTTTGCATTTTTCAATTTTGCGGTTGTACTAATGAGGGCATTGGTGATCTTTCCCTTTAGGAAGACATAGGATAACAGCGTATCAAGATAGAAACTACTTGTCATGTTGTATGGTTCCATAGGTTGTGAGTAACCATTTTTCCACAGTACTCTTATTTGCATCTTGCATATCTTTTGGGGTGAAAGAGAGTTGCCCGTAGGTTCGGACAAGACCCAAATGTGTTGTAGATATTTTTTCCTTCTGCACGACAAGGTTAATAGCTCCTTGTAGAACAGCATAGTGAAGATCTGCCATTTTCTCCTTGGATGGGGATTTTATTAATAAGTTTGCCGATGTCATTGCTGAAGACAATCTCATCATCCGTGGCTTAAGTGGAGAGCGGGCTGGTCATGTGATCAACAGCTCGGGTCTTTTAGAAGTCGTGTCAGGCGATATGACCTTCGATGTCTCAGCGCTTACCAACATGCGCGAAGGTGGGGTCGAAGTTAGCGATAAAGTGATTTCTCACAGTTACGTGCGAGGAGAATGGAAAGATGTCGAAAATATTGATCATTTACGTATCAAGGAAAATATCGACACCACGATCATTCGTCAGCAGCCTCATTTTACCAATAATGCTGCACAGATTTTAGTAGGACATCATCTGACAATTAATGCCGGTGATATCCGCAATAGCTATAGCTTGATTGCTGCCAATGGCAACATTGAGATGCATGGCGATACGCTGCTCAATGAGGGGCGCGATTTAATCGAAACAACTAAGGTTGTAACGGAAACGCGCTACAGACACAAAGACTGTAATTTTTGGACCAGTCTAGGGTGTATAGCGCATGGTGCAGATGAATGGGATGGTCCTACTTTTACCAAAACAACCGCCCGCACTTATGATGCTGTTTACGGCACGATTGAAGCTGGTGGCACGCTTGATGCCAAGTTGACAGGCTATATTGACAATCATGCGGTGCGTGAGGGGGGTGAGCAAGTTGGCTTAAGCTCTGGCGATAAAGGTTTGGCTGGTGTTAAAAACACCGATTTTGACGGTTCCAAACCACTGATTAGTGATGATCGATTAGACGGTATTATCAATGGTTTGAAAGGGCACAAAGGGCTTTTTGCACCAAGCACAAAAACACCCGCACCAGAATCCATACAGGTGCCAACGCAAGACGGGCTTAGCTCTGTTAAGACAGAATTGGACCAGACCCAATCACCGGATGTGCCGTTTTTAGTCGAGACGCGTCCAGATTTTATCAACCCAAGTAAATTTTTGGGATCGGACTATTACTTAAAAAAGATTGGCAATTATAAGCCTGAGAACGTGTTTAAAAGATTAGGGGATGCTTATTTTGAATATCGTCTGGTGGGTGAGCAAATCTTCGAGCAGACAGGCAATCGCACTCTTCTTGATGTTGAAGATCCTAATGCTCAAATGCAAAGGCTCTATGACAATGCTGTGGAGCAGCAAGGTCCCTTGGGGTTAGTGCTAGGCAAGCCCTTAACGCCTCAGCAAATTGCTGGGATCAAAAAGGATATGATCTGGCTTGAGAACCACCTTGTCGACGGACAAGAGGTCTTGGTACCCCACGTTTATTTGGCACCAAACACTTCTTTAGCACAAGATGTTTATGGGGCAAAAACGCAGCAAGGAAACCTTGCCAGTGCACGTTTGAAAGGCAATGGCGTCACTATAGAGACGGACCGTCTTACCAATAGCGGCACCATATCAAGTAATGGTGCATTGCATGTTTCGACTACGCAAACTTTGTTTAATGATGGTGGTTTTTTGCTTGGCAGCGGTGCTGTAGATCTCAGCAGTGGCGATCTTTTAGCCAATTCTTCCGGTGTTATTCTGGGGGATATCATCACCCTCAATGCGAAGACAATCATTGATGGTACTGCAAAAATCCGTGACACGAATGAATATGGTTTTGTTGATCGCAGTGGGCAGCAGGCTCAAATCATTTCTATACAGGATTTAAACATTCACTCCCTTGGCGATTTAAGCATGACTGGTGGCCAATGGAGCAGTGG
>NZ_JBHIPG010000001.1:5301-30422 GCF_042195905.1 Bartonella sp. AP331QHHD | reverse complement strand
CTCATGTGTAAAAACTAACACAGGCTCGTCGAGGGGAAAAACTTGGTTGTCAGCATCAGGGGCTGTAACAACCGCCCCAATGGCGGTTTGGCTAAACATCTCTAAGGGTCGTGATTTTTTACATTGATTAACCCTATTGACCTTAAATTATTGTCAAATACACAGAGTTATTCTTTATTTTGAGCTTTTCTTAATTCTGTAATGGGGACACCACCAATACCCCAATTGTCTGTCTCCACTTCATCAATCACGACAACAGTCGTTTTCGGATTTTTATTCAGAATATTAACTAATAATTGAGTTGCCCCTTCTATTAGTTGCCGTTTCTGTTCAGAGGTAACCCCTTCATTAGTAATTTTAATATTTATGTAAGGCATAAGATCTCCATAATTTACTAATATTGAATAAAAAAGCTCAAATAAATGAACGCAAAAAGATTAAATATTAATACATAATAACTATGCATTTTAAAGCTCGTATCCACCGGTGAAATATGCAGGCTACTGGAAGCAAAAATAGCATTTATTGATACAGGAGAAAGGAGTTGAGCTGCAATAAAGAAGCAAATCCAAATCAAATAATCCGTAACCCCATAAGCCATCGATGACCCTAGTAAGGGAAATGCCAAACTAAATAGCACCATAGGGTGAATTCCTACTACACTGAAAATTGGCAATACAAAGAGAATACAGGCATAACGCTGCCAAACAGAGAGTGATGCCAATGAGTGACTAAACGTCATCGACAACAAAGGAATAAGCAAATCACAAGTAGATATTAGCAGACTACAACCTAGCAACAACATAATTTCACTGGATATACTGCGTATCACTGCCACCAAAGGAGTCAAAAAATCAATACTGCGTGAACTCACACGCTCAATGACGTATAGAATGCTCGCCGTCAATGCAATGCTTTCTAGTGCATTCAACCTAATAACTGTCAACGCAACGATAAATATTAGCCAGAAAAATATCAAAAAAATCCAAATTCTTACTCTCTCTCCTTCTTTATTCGCTCTTCTCTCATCGCAAATAATCGGGTTAGCTAGCGGTACAACAGGAGAAAGGCACAACAACAACAGACTGAATAGAAAAAGTGGTATCCCCAAAGCAGCGGATGTGAATATTGGTGTTCTAGGCATAGCAGCGAAAACTGTTGCTGCACCGATGCTGGTCGGCATCAGTACCATCGTGATGCTCATCATTCGCATCACAATAGCGGCCAAATGGCGAGAGGGAAAAACACTTTTTTTCAAGGCATCAATCATTAGGGGGATAACCCCCAAACTCATCGGCCAAGCTAAAAACGCAGTCAGTATCGCGATGGACAGGGTAAGCGAACCCTTTCCATAGCGCATCAACCGTTCAGAGAGAAATTCTGAAATACGCCATGTATTCATCACATGGCGCAACAATCCCATGGCGAGTAATAGCCAAAAGACATCAGTAAAACGCACAAGCACAGTACGAACATCAGGCAAGTGCCAACGCCATATCAGCACTAAAGCACAAGCCAACAGGATGAACACACCACTGCGTGCATTCCCCTTCAACCACCAGTATGGTATCGTCAAAAGCAAATAACCGAAAACAGTCACTCCAGCCAATGGAATAAGAAACCAAGTTCTTATTGAGATAGACATAAGAAAAATGAATAGCATCAGCATCGCCATTATAACGGATACGGAGGACATGCGTATCAGGAAGCTTTTTACATCATCAATGTACATTAATTGTTGAATCTTTGACTGAGTAGCGATTAAGAAGCTGCTCGTACATGTCAGTGACACAGCGCCCTGCATCCCGCAGTGCACGAGAATTAACTAAAGGCCTAGGCAAAATATATGTATAAAAATTGGGCCCCTCTACTGGATTACCGACCACCCATAATGTATTTTGTATTTGCCCTTTAGTGTCTATAGGATGCTGCCGACGGTCAATATCAATACCACCAGGATGATATCCTTGGTTGATAAATGGTCGAATGATGCCCTGACCAGCCAAATTCTGGATAAAAGGGGACTCATCACGCAACGGAGAAAAACGATCAATCTTGGCCTTGATCAGCACATCTCCATCAACTGAACTGTTTTCATCTTGAAAAACAGACTGAATTTCGAAACGGCTGGTACTAGCATTGAGAACAAGTTTAGGTGAAGGTCCGCCAGCCAAAGTCACGATACCAGCCTCCATCAGAGCCTTCAACTCTTGGTTTCGCTGCATCGGTGGGCCGACAGAAATACGGTTAAAGTTTGGATTAAAATATTCAATAAAGTACTTGTGAGATGAAGACGTTAACCCGCAAAAATCAATTGCTGAACGTAAGATATCACGGACATCTCGTAGCACATCTGTAGCAGCTTTCACTGGGCCATCAACATTACCTGCAGCGGAAGAATGAAGATCGTCCTTCAAATGCTCCATGAAGAATCTTGTATAATCCTTCAAAGAAGCAAATATTTTATTTCGATAAGGATACAGCAACGCTTGAATACACTGCTCGTCTTTGGAAGTAACAACATAGGTTTCAGGGTCTAGCCAGTGCCCCAGCTGCGTACTTCGATAGACATAACACATTTCTTTAAGCAACAGAGGTAAAAGCTGCGTTTCGAAATCCAGCTTCGGAGAACCGTTAGCAATGCTGGATTGCTTACGCAGATGATGTATTGCATCGAGAGTAAGGAATGATGGTATGTATTGCCCACTACCACCCTTTTGATTAATCCCGCGACTACTAAAAGGCAATGTTTGACGGGAGAATAGAGCTGTCGCAGGTTCTTTGCCGCTTGGCATGTAGCGCAATTGTCCAGCATTTTCAGTAAAAGTCCCACCGCGACCGTAAGTCAATTGCGACAAGACATCATAGCTAGTTAATCCAATTCCCTGCACCAGCACACGAGACTGAGATTGTATAGAGTCCAACTTTTCAATTGGATAAGGATTCGAATAATAGTTCAGAAGAGCGTTTTTCATTTGGTGACCAGCCACAAACTGTTGCAGGCTTTCATCATGCGATGAATATATATTCTTACCGTGACCCGTGGTCATATAAACAAAATCTACACTATAATGACAGCCATCTTCCAAAAGAACATCCGTTTTATTATCTTGGTGGATATGGAGATTGATAACCTTTTGTCTGATCTCCTTAAAAAGTTTGTTGTTAACGCCATGGCAAAAATAAGTGCACTCGTCACTATAGCTGCACCAAATAGCATGTAAGGAGCACGTGATATATTCCCAACTCTGCAAAACGAAAAAAACATACTCCCAACTAAATAACCGCCATAATTAGCGCTAGCTATATAAGAAAGTTGCTTAAAGGTAAACAATCCTTCATCCAACATAACAGGAAATACCGGCGTATAGAAAAATCGCCCAATCCCCATCCCCAAAATCATAATAATCATACCGAATACAGCGATTTTGAAATAACTCAAATCTTGACGATTATTTTTTCCCCCCATTACTCTTAATCCCTTAACTGATAGCTCCCTCATCTGCGTTCTATCTCATCAACAGTAGTACTTATCTCAGAGAGTAAAGCCAATCTAGCCATTTGTTTGAACAACCAGAGCAACATATTGAGCGATTATTGTCAACATTACTGGATCAGTTATATGCATTTCTTCGTTTTACACTCTGCTCCATGTATGATCTTCTCCCTACAAAGCTTCTTTTTCAGAAAAATAATGGCTGAAATTAAGCAGCAATAACAACGAGGAAATCAATCAGCACGCCCCGTTCAAACAAGACAATATCCCCTAAAGCTCTGCTTCATCAGGTATGACTAAAATACCCTCACAAGGTTGCGTTATATTCACATGGTGAACACTCTCAACCATCAAGCGGCTTAGTATCCAACTTAAAGAGAGATCAAGGATAAGCTTTTGCGCACGCGCCCATTCTTCTCTTAAACTCTGCTCCGCTCTTTCCAAAACAAAGGAACCTTCATCCGATAACAACCAAAAATCAATAGTATTGAAGGGTATAAAGGCTACTTTTAATATAGCTTTGTTTTTTATCAGCAACAGTAAAAAGTTTGTTTTTTTTTATAAAAATTGAAATTTATTCATTTTTTATCGTATATTTTATGTTATCTTCTTTAAATTAATTAAAAGATCATAGAACATTAAACTGATAGGATGCATTTTTCTCAAGTAGCATTTTAGAGAAATGTTGATTTAATCAGTGAAGACAAGCAATGAGCAAAGTTATAATTTGAAAAGACAGTAATAATGTTTTATGATCAATGATCTAAATTAGAGACATGAATTGGGGGAGTTTGATCTTTCTTACAGCACAGTAGCTCAAAAAAACAGTAGATGAAGTTTAAAATTCACCATTACCCATCATAAGATGAAAGCTTTTATCCCACGTTTGATTTTTTTAAACTATTTTCTTGTCCTATCTGTAATATCTAAAGAATATCTTCAAGCACTCATAAGCACTCTTTTAGGGTATCATTTCCATGATCAACGTAACGGTTATCGAGCTTCCATTCAAGATACTGTTTTGCAAAAGGAAATCGTCATTTCAGGATACGGAGGGATTTATGTATTTAGTCACAATGTATCATGCCCCCTTCCTCTTATATCAGAAATTTAATTCTTAATCGTAATGACGTGATTAAAAAGCACCTTGCGAGACAATCTTTTTAATAAATAAAGTAAAGATGAATTCTGAAAAAAAATTTTAGACGTAAAGTGATACGGAGAAACAGTCAGAAAGAAAGGGGGGAATTACAAATGTTGATGACTATAAAAAAAGATATCAAAAAATTACCCAAAACCGATTTATGGATCATTTGTGCTATTTCAGCTGATCAGCAAAGAGAATGGATCAGTAAATGGTGTATAAAAAATAAACAAGCCTCTATAAGTTCTAATTATGTCAATGATCTTGCCGTCCTAGGATCATTTTACAGATCTAGACAAAATGATTGCTATGAAAGCAACAGCCCCACAAGCAACTCCCCTCAAAAGATGACAATCTCATTTATGAGGCTTATGTTGCTCCTCATAATCACTTTAAAATTGCATCATTTGCTCTCATTAATACGCTTTGAAGTCCCATATGGACTAAGGGACCTTTTAAATTTTGGGATGGTTATGGAAGCCTTCTTTCCACTAATCCCTGAATGGGGATATGAAACAGCTACCTTTTCACAGAAAAATATTCTTTTCAATGAAAATTCTTATTGTACAATCTATGAAACAACACAATGAACAGACCTCGCACCCTTGCTCTCACCTATGGATCCTATAACGCTATCCGCATGCTGATCGGCGTTTACCATGCGATTTTTTTAATGTCCATGGGAGTTAGTCTGGCGCAATTAGCTCTGCTTCAGGTTGTCTTTTCCACCACCATTCTGCTACTTGATTTTCCCTGCGCTGTTTTATCTGACAGATATCGGCGTAAATATTCCGTTATGGCTGGGGTCTTTATGACAGGAGTATTTTATCTTCTATGCCTTCAAGCTCCCAATATGACGGCACTTATTATTGCGCAAATTCTCTATGCAGCGGGCATTTGTATCATTGTCAGCGCCATTGACGGATGGATTTACCATTCTCTAGGCGATAAACAGGATCACTTTTCGCATTATGCTCATCTCTACCACCAGGTTAACTCTTTTGGAAGTATTCTCAGTGGGATTGTAGGAATTGGAACGATCTATTACTCTGGACGATATTTTATGGGATATATCATCTCATGCCTCATGATGGGATTTATTTTTTTGATCTTCCTTATTGTTCCTGAAGAAAAGAAAACGACAACTGAAACGTCCAAAACAAAAACAATCTTGCACAATGCCAAGGAAACGCTCTGGATATTTCAAAATACAGTAGGAGGAGCATGGTTTATTTTCCTCATGTGCCTTTTTAGCGCTGGTATTCAGATTATTTATCATTTCTGGCAACCGATAATACTTTCAGGGGGAAAAATTCATCACCTCAACGGTTCGCAAATGCTCGTCTTGATGTGCTGCCATATTGGAGCCTTTTCAGCACAATATTTTTCAAATTTACTGATGTCTAAGTATCATGTTCTTGATAAAAAATATAAGAATTCTATAAAATATTTTTCCTTCTTTTCTGCGCTGATGTGCATAACGCTCTATTTTTCAGTTCATAGCCATCAAACTGCTGCATCAGTCATCGCCTTCTCTTTAATCCATGGATTTATTTGCACTGTACCGATCGGCGCAAAAAGCTTATTTTTCTCAGAACTTAACCAAAAACAAACGCAGCATATTTCCGGTGTTGTTGGTGCTGTCTCTTTTAGCGGAAGAATATTTTCAATTACAGTATTGAGTATTATTTCTTTTCTTCCTGCAAAAGTTTCTCCATCTTACTACCTAATATTACCGACCATTACTTTTTTCATGTGTGGTTTGGTTGTCATGAGATGGATGAAACACTCTCAAAAGTCTCTATGAGAGGAAAACCATAACATTTCACCCACAATGTTTTCTTCTAAAAGAAATCTATAACTTTTTTGAGAGCATTGCCACATCCAACTTTCAATACACAATGCAAATATAAAGCAACACGTTGATTTATAATGATAATATACCAAACGCGAATATTGTAAGATTCTTTCTTTTCAAATCTGCTTTATGGTTGAAACAATCAAAATCATTTGCTTGCACATCATAAGCAAAGAAAGCCGTATAAATAAAAACGATTTAGAAAGGAAAAATGCCTTTTATGAACTCTCATAGTCAAAATCTATAACAACAGGAAGGCAGATATATAAGCAGATATATAATATGCCTCTTTGCATCTTCATAAGTATACAAATGATGTGGCTTTATAAGGCTTTATATGTCTCACAGAAACTTTTGTGTTTTATACCATTTACGAGGCAGCGTCGCAAAATGGGCTTACACACATTGCAAAGATATCTCTTTAAAACAAGCGCATAAATCGGCAACACAAGTATATTTGTGTTTAGAACATGCTTTTTATATGAGAGGCATAATCCCAACGGGATAAACAGAATTCCGATACACAGTCAACTGCTTTTATAACAATAGATGGCGGAGAGGAAGAGATTCGAACTCTCGAGAGCCTTTTGAGCCCTACTCCCTTAGCAGGGGAGCGCCTTCGACCACTCGGCCACCTCTCCAACAGAGAGGCATAAATGGTATCAACAGAAAGTTCAAGACATTTTCGATTTTTTTCCCAAATATCTGAATTTTTTTTCCTTTATTGATCCCATAAGGAGCAAAAGTTAATAAAACAAAAATTGTGTCTTTTTTACCACAGCATCTCGAATAGTACATGTATATATTACAAAAAGGTAATTTCACATTTGAAACTCTAAAAAGATTAGTTATAGCTAAGATAACAAGTGCTGCGTATTTACTTATGTCTTTGTCCTTAATGCGTTAGGCAAATGGTACTCTTTAGAAGAAATTTAACCGGACCTCGGAGATCCCATATGAATATTAAATCCCTCTTTTTAAGCTCTACAGCAGCTTTTTTAGCAATTTCTGGAGCACATGCTGCTTCAACAGTTATCGCCGAACCCGAACCTGTAGAATATATTCGCGTTTGTGATGCCTATGGAAAAGGATATTTTTATATCCCTGGAACAGAAACCTGCATGCGTTTATCAGGAAATGTTCGTACTGATTTTATAGGCGGTGATAATATCGATGCAACAACCGAAACTGAACTAAGAAACAAAAGAAAAACCTATGGCGCAGCATCACGGCTCACCCTTGTTTTTCAAGCAGCTTCTGAAACAGAAATGGGAACACTTCGTTCATATGCAAGAATTTATTCAAACTGGGGTGATGGTAGAGACAACGCTGCTGCAAAGCTTGCCGCGGCTTACATTGAACTGGGTGGTTTTCGCGTAGGTCTTGATGACACAATTTTCAACAGCTGGACTGGTGATTATGGAAATGTTCTCAATGATGACAGCATAGCGCCTGCCGGCACAACACGCACCAATTTTATTTCCTACACCTTTAGTGGTGACTCCGGCTTTTCTGCTATTATCGGCGCTGAATTAGGCAATAATGCAGATTCTCTTCCAGGAATAACAGGATACTACATTGATAAAGATGATAAGCTTGTTTCTATCACTGAGGGCACTCTTCCAAGTAAAGCAATTAAAAATTACACCCCGAATGTGGTTTTGGGTATAAAGTTCATGCAAAAATGGGGTGGTTTTTCAGCAGTTGCAGCATATGATGCTTACTACAAAAAGTGGGCTGGAAAAGTACGTGCAGATTTCAATGTCAACGATCGTTTCAATCTATGGGTAATGGCTGGCTATAAAAATGGACTTGATTACTACACAGTAAATGCAAATGATGAGTTATCACGAAAAAGCACAACAATTTATGCAAACTGGGGTGGTAAATGGGCTGCTTGGGCGGGTGCCACTTACAAGCTTACTCCAAAAGCAAATTTGAATGCTCAAGTTTCTTATAGTGCTGTAAAAACCTTTGCAACTTCTGTAAATATTACATACACGCTGGTTCCAGGATTTGTGATTACACCTGAATTAACCTATGTTTCTTGGAACGATGATCGCGTTGTGACGGATAAAAATAATGATGAAAAACATTTATTCAACAAGAAAAGTGCTTTTCAAGGTATGATCCGTTTACAGCGTTCATTCTAATCCTATTTAAGCTACAGCTTTTAAAAACTGGCAACATGGTTTGCCAGTTTTTATTTTTGAAATCAAATATCATGAATATCTTTTCCTGATACGTATTGTCTTGTCTCTCGAAAAAAAACCGACTTAGTTTCATAAAACTACTCTTAGAAGATTAACCTGATATGTTTGATAAGAGCACCTCACACGGGCTTTTACACATCACTTCAAACACAATCTCTTCCTTGCCCTTTAAAGCATGAATAACCCCTTTGCTTTATGAGCAAATTGGTCTTTCTTGGTAATTTACTTCTAACCTTTGTTAATTTAGGTCATGATCTTCTCAAATAAATTCTACACTGAACAGATAAAATATTGAAAAAACAAGATATCATTGTGTTTTTGATATGCCTGAATGTGTCTTCTATCAACACTCTAAAACACAACGTTTTATAACACTGCTTCATTAAAAAACTTAATCATTAAGAAACATGCTGTCAAAACCATGCAAACATCCCCTAAAGCAATAAAAGAGAAAAGAGATATATCTTCAAAAAAATGAATTGACCTCTTCCCCTTCTAAAGAATAGCCCCCCTATCAGTAGCAATCTGTA
The DNA here is from genome assembly GCF_042195905.1 of Bartonella sp. AP331QHHD. Taxonomy (NCBI): domain Bacteria; kingdom Pseudomonadati; phylum Pseudomonadota; class Alphaproteobacteria; order Hyphomicrobiales; family Bartonellaceae; genus Bartonella; species Bartonella sp. AP331QHHD. The sequence continues at coordinate 21,181 of NZ_JBHIPG010000001.1, read as the reverse complement.
AATGCCCCTATTTTTCTTGAATCTGCATCACTTTGATTTATAATCATAATTTATAATTTTGCATGTTTCAATCAACCAAAACCTTTCACTTGTACACGACAAGCGGAGAGAGCCGTGTGAATAAAAACGAGTAAAGAAAACCCTTTTATGTATCGTTTTCAGTTCCAAGGGTTGTCGTAACATTGAGATCTAACAAAATGTACGATAGTGCTAGGCACTTTTATTAAGCATAAAAATGAGGATACACTTCATAGAGGATTTTAGATTATATTCTCTATGAACGTCGTTATAAAATATGTGTTGTGATACACACTAAAAGACATTTCTTTAAAACAAGCATGGAAATATACAATACAAATCCATTTTATTTGAAGCGTTTTACCCTGCGTAAGGAACATGTCATCATATACACAACATCTTGGCTTTATGCGTTTTTAAAGGAAGAAAAATATAAGACAAAGAAACAATAAAATTTAATCTCTGCAAATCATAGAGCTTTCAGAGTTATGTTTCCATAAAACGCCTTATACCCTACAGGGGATTTTTTACACGATTAATGCCCTTTTTACATAAAGCCAATTGGCAAAAAGCAGCCTTTCCTGATAATAAAAAGGCTTACACGTAATCATAAGCCATATTTTCAATTAAAACGCATTGAATTCACGGAAAATACTTATCAACCAATGCATAAAGAATTGCTGCTGTTTCAACATCTAGAATCCCATCATAATTTTCTTGACGAAAATGAAGTTGAAATGCTCGGATCAAATCTTTGTATCCTGTTTGGGTACACGCAGCAGAAATGTCATATCCATAACATTTTAGCTTCGCCAAAACATCTTCTTTGGGTGGCAAATTCTTAGAGAATTGCTCCTGATAATGACTTTTTAGTTCATCATCATACCATGCTCCTATACCTGCGCTATAAAGTTCTCTCCATGGAAAAGCTGCTCCTGGATCACTTTTTCTTCCAATGGCAATATCACTATGTCCCACCACATCTGTTGGCATAATATCGGGATACCGTTGAAGAATATTCAAGGCAAGTTCCTTAACAGCATCAATTTGTATTGGATTATAAGGAGGAAACATACCCGTCCCATCATGATAAGTCGCTAAATTAACGATTTCAATCCCGATAGATGCATCATTGAGATGACTATGCCCAGCCCATGAACTCACACCCGCATGCCATGCACGCTCATTTTCATCAACCAGATTAAAAATACGCATATCCTTAAAGCCTGCCTCACGATATGTCTGCTCTGAAGGATCAGGAACAAGATAGTGTGCACTAACCTTTTCTCCTGTAAGCGCCATAATCGAGGCTTTAAAATCAATAGCCGTATAATGCATAACGAGAAAATGAACGCGACGACTAAAACTCTTGACAGAACGATAACTGTTGTAATCAATCTGATACATAAAAGCCCTTTCTTTTTTGCTTAAAAAACCACTGCGCATCACAACAGATAGAATACGAACTGTTAAAAAATGCAATAAACTTCCCATCTAGATACTAAGAATTACGACTAAAATTTGTTCATCAAAAATATTGACATTCTTATCAACAATTAAGACCACATTTTTATTTTTCTCCCACACACGCATAAAATGTTTTTAACCACATTAAATATTTTCCCCAAAAAAATTCCTACAAATTACCAATCAAAAAGAAAACAAAAGCGTAAAATGATCACTCCTTAAATCTTCACGTCTTACAAAAAAAATAGTTCTTCCTGTTATCAAATTGAAAAATATCGCCCCTCGGAAGTGAACACCCAACGATCATGCAATCACACAAAAACTTAAAGGAAAAATTTTATGAGCTCTTTACAGCAATTTATTATCAGATAACAGAACGGCACATGTTCGCAATAAACTCTTCACGGACATATTGTTCAATAAAATTTGCAAAGCTTTCCTGTAAATGACACGACTTCTTGTCTTTTCACACCATCGCTTTTTGATTTTCAGAAGAATCTCAATTATCTACAACGCTTGCGGTACATGACGTCTCTGGATTCCTTGTCATAGGCTCCATGAAAGATAACATCTTAATTTATAATCATAATTAATCATTATAAATATTGAATATAGCGAGCCTAATATCGTAAAGTTTTTCTTAATCTTGAATCAATCAAAGTCATTTAATGACACATCAAAAGAAAAATTACCCTATAGACAAAAACCACTGAAGAAAAGGATCAAAGTACTTCTTATAATAGAACGTTCAATAATTTAGGCAATATTTTACATCCCCATAGAGGTTCATTTTTTCTTCTCCATTTTCAAATATCTTTTTAAGACAGCCCAGGCTGCATATTCTTGTAAGACGACACCTAAAAGTGGTCGCGTATAGGGAAAAGTTATACGATCATCACCATAACCTTTCATCCGTATAGTTATGGTAGCATGTCCAAGGCTTTCTGCTTGATTTTCTAATGTCTCCAAAGAAGGCTCTAGGCTCACTTCAACCTCAAGCAGTGGAATATCTTGTTTACCTTTTTCTATGGGCTGAAAATATTTTAAAAGCAGCGGATCATTGGCAGACCAATGAACCTCTGCATGCATCGCTAATTGTTTACAAGCAGTAGTAACTTCTGCCCCAACTAAATAGGGGTGAAAATGATTTTCAAATGCTTCCACGAAATGTTGTTCCAAGAGCGCTTCTGATTGAGCAACCAGTTGCACCAAAACATAGGGGCTTTTCCATAAAAAATGCCGTTCAAAGGGTTCATTTTCAAGATGATCATCAACCCACTGCGCAATAGTACTTTCATCAATTCCAATCAAAGTCCATGCATACTCCGCACGCGATACAGAAAAATATTTCTTCTCGTTGTGTTCTAAATAATTCTCTAAAAGCGCAAGAGCCTGTGATGGTGGACCAGGCAAAACAACAAGTGTACTTCCATCGCAAGAGAGATAAAACCCTGGTGCTGTGCCTGTAGGATTATCAAGCACAGTTGCTGTCTCAGGAAACAATGCTTGACGTGCATTACTCTTATCCGCCGTAATCCCTAATCGTTGTAATTGACCTTTTATTGTTTGCCAAACATCTTCATGATGTACCAAAGGCTGCTTTACAGCTTGAGCAACTCCATCGCGTGTTTTATCATCTGATGTTGGTCCCAATCCCCCACTGATAATGATAAGATCTTCTTGTCCAAGACAAGAAACAACAGTCTCACTGATTTGCTGTAATTGATCAGCACAAACAAAATGACGTGTGACTTGAATATTTCTCTTGTTCAAGCTTTGGCTTAAATCTTGTAAGTTCGTATTCAAATATTGTCCTGAAAGGAGTTCATCACCAACGGTAATAATCGCCGCACGACAAACAAAGACAGGATTCATAAGAGAATTGCGAACAGCTTCAGCCATTTGACGGGTAGAGGCGACACCTCCAAGATCATAGGTAACGGTTTTTCCAGCACGAATAACCTGATCAACACTCTCAGATAATTGTTTTGCTGCATCTTTAAAGCCTAAGTGCTCTAAGAGTAAAGCCGTGGTATAAAGCATCGCAGAAGGATTGGCTTTATTTTGTCCAGCAATACGTGGTGCGCTTCCATGAACAGGTTCAAAACAAGCAATCTCGCTCCCCACATTCACATGAGATGCAAGCCCCAATCCCCCCATTATCCCAGAGCCAAGATCAGAGAGAATATTGCCAAACATATTTTCAGCAACAATCACACCAAACTGCTCTGGCTTGGTTACAATCCACAAAGCAACCGCATCAACATTCTGAATATCTGCTTCAATTTCCGGATAGTTTTGCGCAATTTTCTCAAAAATTTCCTGAGCAAACTGCCCACTTTCTCGCATAACATTGGGCTTATCAGCAAAAGTAACGCGCTTAAAGCCATATTTCCTTGCATACGAAAAAGCATATTCAAATAACCGCTCTAAACCAAAGCGTGTCTGCAAACGGACTGTCCACGCAGCTTCCTCAAGCCCATATTTTGTCAAATTTGGATGTTTTAGCCAAACGGCTGTTTCAGGAGAAATACCCCGAAAATCCAATCCAGCATAAAGGCCTTCACTATTTTCTCTGATAACACAAAAATGAAAAGGTTTTCTCGGACCAAAGATGTATCTTACAGGACGTATATTCGCAAACAAACCTAACTTTTGGCGAAGTTGAAGTGCGGGAGCAACATAGGCAAGGTTTTTCTCTTTTAAATGCGGAGCAAGTTCTTTTAAAGCCGCTTCTTTTCTTTTATTGGTCACAGCACCAAGTAAAATAGCATCACTCTGAGTAATTTTTTGCCAAGTCGCTTGAGGGACAGAATCTCCTTCCTGTTTCCAACATTCAAAACCAATATCACCATAAGTCAATTCAATCGGCAATTGAAATTGCTCTAAAACCATCAACGCAGCATCACAAACCTCTAGGCCTATCCCATCACCAGGTAAGACAAGAACTTTCTTTTTCATAGTCCCTCCATCCACTCATCAATGACTGCATCCGTCATAGTAGGATTATCCTCCCACAAACGCGTACCAGCACCAGAGATAAGCTTATATTCATGATTCAGATTATGACTTTGTGTCTGATTATTTACCGTTGCAAGTTGCGACTTTTCTCCCACTAAAGCTAAAAACTTCCCCTTGTACTTAACTAACTCATCTCTAGCATCCATCATCAATAAGAGTTTAAAGCCTCTTGTCATGCGTTCAATTGCCACGCTTTTTTGTTCATCAGGAATCTCCAATAAGGCTCTTTTTTTCATAACGCCAGAAGGATGCATAAAACCATTGAGTATTTCCAAAGCCCCCGATAAATCATTATTTTCTAAGGAGGCAAGAATATCTCCAAGGCGCCGTTGCAAAACCTTATCTGGATAGCCAGGCGCATTCACAGCAAGCACAGCTTGAACATTGGGAAGCTGGGCTGCCAATATTTGTACCAATGTTCCAGCCATAGAAAATCCCACAAGCACTGCGGGCTCTTTAAAATAGCTTTTAAGTTTTTCTGCCATAAAAGATAAAATGTCTACAGCAGAATAATTGAGAACATGAGAACCCTTAGGAAAAAGAGAAAGCGTATCCAGCAGAGTGACAGGGAATCCTTTTGTTGAACATAGCTTTGTCAATGGAGAACAAAAAACACCACCATCCCAAATTGGCATTACAGGAGAAAGAATAATAATAGGAAGGCTCATTGATCAATTCCTCCCCTTATTTTAAACATGCATTAGAGCCAGAAATTTTCCCACCCAATATAATGAAAATATGTTGAAACTCTAGGCTCATATTCTCCCCCCATAATAATCGATTTGTTAAACTCAAACTAAGCTTGTAACAAATTTTAAACCCACTCAATCCAGCAACTTAATAAAAAAATTCATCTAATGTACAGGTGCCCCATTTGTGTAAAACATCAAAAGCATTTCCGCATAATGCTTTCTTTTTATCATTTACTCAGCTTATTTCTGAAGTCATAAAATGACGCGCTTTTTGAATATAAATGATAAAACCAATCATACAACACACAGCTAATAAAGCTGCCATAGCCCGTGGGCTATGACCAGAGATTTTTCCGATAACCGCTGCACTGAGTGCCGCACTTCCTAATTGCAAAGATCCCATAACACCAGAAGCCGCTCCCGCAGCTTTCGGATGCGATGAAATAGCCAACGCTGTTCCTAACGGCAATAAAAAACCATTGCCAAAAGTAAGAACAGCAATAGCCATAAAACTTGTCACAAGGGGCCATGGGCTTAGATACATTTGCAAAGCAAACAGCACACCACCTATCACGAAAATAATGTACCCTCTCCCCACAGTTTTTTCCATAGACTCGCGTTCAAAAAACCATCGCGCCAAAAGATTTCCCAAAATATAGGGAAACGAGACACCAATATAGCTATAACTAATGTGTATCGGCGATAACCCCAAAGTCGTGAGTAAAAAAGGCGACTCCACAATATAAGCAAAATAGGCAGCGTAAGAAAAACACGGAATAAGTGCATAAAAAATAAATTGTTTATTTCTGAAAACGCCTAAATATGCCTTCATTAATCCTACAGGAGAAAAATGCTGCCGTTTTTGAGGGGGTAGAGTTTCGCTTAGCACAAAACAACATAGCAAAATGGTCAAAAATATAAAAAAGCTTAAAAAGATAAAAGTTGCCTGCCAATGAAAAGCTTGTATCAAAAGTCCACCAATGAAAGGTGCAAGCGCTGGTGACATTCCAATAAAAGGGAAAACAATCAAATAAAGTTTTCCAGCCGCTTTTTTATCCAACAAATCATTGATAATTGCACGACTTAAGACAAGTCCCGCACAAGCACCAAGACCTTGCAAAAAACGTAACACAAGAAAAGCGTGAATATGAACCGTATAAATCACACCAAGTGTCGTAAATAACCACAAGAATAAGCCCAATAGAAGTGTTTTTTTACGCCCAAAATTATCACTCAGCGGCCCATAAATGAGCTGTCCAAGTGCCAATGCCAACAAAAAAACCGCCACTGCACTTTGAATTTGAGATTGTGTCACTTGATAATATTGACGCATATCGCCCAGTGCTGGTAAAAAAATATCGGTAGAAATCAAACCTCCTGTTGATAAACATACGATAAGTATAATGAATGGTAATGTATATTTATGTTTCATCAGGAAAGTCACATTTCTTAAATTTAAAAATATTTAAATTTTACGTTTATAGAAAAATAATAATTTATATTTATAAATATAAAGCTATTTTAACTTTATCCACAGGGAATAAAATAATCAATTTTCTTTATTCTTTTACTTTATTCGAGAATAATTCAGCTTGTTGATACATAAATCCAGTGTATGATCCGCACGCACACACTCAACACGTAAATAAACACTTAGTGCTTCACTTTATAATTAATTTTAAAGCATAGCAAATCGCAATTTTAAAACTATACGCAAAAGAAGCTAAAAGATCAAAACTCCCCTTTAGAGATATATTTCCCAATCCGAAATAGCGCATTTTGTTATATTCATGTTGCCCTATCTTCATCAGCTTTTTTTCATTGATATCATCAACAAAAACGCTCCCAAACTCTATCCCTCTCCATGATAACAACATCACTTTCCCGACAACATCTTTTATCAGAAGTGGTTTACAACGCTCAAAGAAAAAAGAAGCCACAAACTCCCTTTCCTCAAAACTCCCCACGCAAATATTATTGTAACAATACAGCATATAATAATGGCTCATGGAGAAGTCTTTATCAACACAAATAATTGAGCAAATAAACTTAATAGCCCACTAATATCATAAAGCAAATTGTGCTTCTATCTCGCTCTAAAATCTAAATTCATCTTGTCCATTTTGTTAGAATTTCATTCTACATAGCCAGCACAAAGTTTATTGCCTAAGCTATTGACAAACATGATATAATAAAAATTTGACGAATCATTCTGCATCTAATGTAGAAAGCAAGGAGAAGCTATTAATGAATATAACAGAACGAGCCACGTACCAATTACTTGGACCTATTAAAGTGGAAGGAAAGACATACACAGAAATCACCTTACGCCGCCCGAAATTTAAAGACTTAAAAGCAATACAGAGCAAAGAAGGCGACGAGCAATCAATTGAAATGATCGCATGTCTTTCAGGGTGGTCCTATAATGCCATCAGTAAACTTGGTGTTCGTGATTTTTTAAACATTAAAGACATTTACGGGCCTTTAATAAAAAAAGTATTAAAAAAACTTGATAAAATGAATACAATCATAAAAATCCCATCCCTAAAAATCCTATCCTTAGAAACTCAATTTTCTAAACATCTCAAAAACTTTATAAACAAAGTAAATGCACCCATAAAAAGCATAATGGATGAATGTATTTTAATCGACAGTAAACCCGAAAAACGCACAAGTAACCTTTATACAAATACATTTGAAACAGAATCCATGACAACTGCAAATGCAAAAGTGAAAACCTGTAGCACCTATGAACCGATTACAGTTCATAATCCCTACGTCATAAAGGTGGAACGCATGACCTTTACAAAATGCACTTTCTTAATACAAGATGGTCCATCGAACCAAATTTATCTCTCAAATCAAAGTGCTCTTACATCGTATAAAAAAACTGCGGGCGAAACTAAAAAACAACCTTTGGAGAGAATCTCAAAACTTTTGGACATTGTCTCAAAACTTTTCAACTTTCCTCTCTGGTTTTGGGAGTTTTTACTCAAAGAACTTAGAAAATTTTTCTAGCATTGTTTTGATATAGAGCAATAAGAGAAGGAAAAACAGCTTAGAACACTAATGTTTCTTCCTTCTCTTTTATCTCTCATAGCTTTTTGAATTGAATACTTTTGATATTTATTTTGAATAATTGAAGCATTCTTTTAATTATAAGTACAATATAAAAAACTAAAATTTTAGAAGACGCGCTGTTTTTACAAAAAAATGAATAATAAAATAAAGACTCCAGAATTTTACTTTTTACCTTCAAACATAATCAATGATGGAAAAGCGTTTACAAAGTTTTCCTCAAGCAGTATCTGGGACATTACTTGAAAGAAAAGCATTAAGAGAGCTTACTTTTAAGCTAAGGGGGAAAGATTAAACTTCACAACGACATTCAATCTTTTAAACATTGCAGTACAGAACGGGAAAAGAGAGCCATACCCCCATAGACCGTTTACCCCCCATCAACTAAAATTCTCGATAAACTGGTATTATCAGTTCTAGACTGGAGTCATGTAAGAAGAATTTTAAGTAATGATCACCGTCTTGTTTTCGATGTTTTCTGTCCTTTTTGGCGCATATCTATTCACTTTTGGAACATAATTTGCAAAAAGGCATTGTATCTCCAGCATATTCAAGGAGATAAAACATGGAAACTCGCATTCCTGAAAACACACCATTTGAGACGAATTTTCTAGGAGAAACGTCTCTAGAAGAAAAGTATTCACTCTTTCACACACCCATTTCATGGTCCGCAATCTTTGCGGGACTGGTGACGGCTCTTGCCACCTCAATCTGCCTCTCTTTTCTGGTCGCCGCTTTAGGCTTAAGCCAAATGGATTTCACTTCTTCAACCCCATTTGAAGGCTCTTTCCTCTCCTTTGGCGTGGGTTCTGTTATCGTTACACTGATTAGCCTAGCCTTGGGAGGCTTTGTAGCTGGACGTTTTTCTGAAACCTCAGGAACGCTTCATGGCTTTCTCACTTGGGCTCTCATAACATTGCTGATGACCCTCCAAGCCATCCACGTGGTTTCTAGTACAGCAAAGATAGGAGCTAAAACGGCTCTAGAAAACAGCTCCATGGTCCAACAAACCGTTGACAGCCTAAAAAACAATATTTCCCCTATACTTGCAAACTTAAACAGCGAAAGTCTTGAACAGTTTTTTGCAAAAAATAGTGACAATGATATCAATTTTGACCAACTTAGGAGTGAATTGCGCACCCTTCTCAATAAAAGCGACATTCCTGCTCTCAACCCTGATCGCTTAAAACAAACCTATCAAGCTGCACTCAATGATATTGGTTCTGCAATAACAGCTTTCAAAAATGACCCTTCTTACTATCGCACCACTTTAAAAAATCTTGGTGAGCGCCTGTCCGATCGTGTAGAAGATCTCACGACAAAATTTGATCGAAGTGATATCATCAAGGCCCTTGTGACCGATGGCATGTCCCGTTCGGATGCACAAACAGCAGCCAACCATGCTGTTCAACTCTATCAAAGCGCAGAGGAAAAGACCGAAAAAGCCATCAAAGTCCTTGAAGAACGGGCAGAAACACTTTCAGACAATCTTGAGGATACGATCAAGGGAGCAAAAAACACTGCAACTAAAGCCACAAAAACAGCCTCCAATATGGGGTGGTGGGGCTTTTTAGGAAGTCTGGTAGGCGCCATTATTTCCAGTATTTTTGGCTATTATGGTTATAGAAGCCGTAAGGACACTTTCATGCTTTAAAACGTCTACCTGTCTACCTTTAAAGCAAATACATAAAAAGCTGCACGCATAGTGCAGCTTTTTTGCAAAATTTTCTTGATTTTTGTATGCTTTTCAACACAACAAGAATTTTCAAAATCCACGTGAAGCTTTTATAATCGTGAGAAACAAGCTGCAAAATAAAAGATTTTTTTCAATAATTCTATTTTTTTATGTTTTTCCTTTAAAAAACTTCTTAAATGAAGTGTTGACTCCATCGATTATATATATATGCCATTACAGCATAACAAATATGCGACTCTTGCTCTATTTTTTCCATTTAAGCCAAACGAATTTCGCAAAAAAATATTTCTCTACGATCAACAACTTTTCTCAATGTGGAAAACATATCAATCTTACATCTCATGTAAGAGGGAGCATTATGCGGTTAACATTTCATCCACACACAATATGAGAGAATAAGTTGAATTCTCTGATACAAAGGGAATACCAACCTACCAAATTATCTATTCTCAACAAAGCAACACTCTCACCACTTCAATACCAGTATTTTAGTTTGAGGATACGAACAAAATTTACATTCTAGATTAAATGTATCAAATAAATAATGAACATAAAATCTATGAATAAACAATGGTTTAACTGTACATGCTTCAAACAAAGAACAAAATTCTATAATCATGCGTTATTAAATTTTTTTTTGTAAATATTTTATACAGATATCAAAAATCGTACCATTGCTTTCAATACAAGAAACCGACATAAAAAGTTTCATATTGAATGACCAAAATAGTCTTTTACAAATTGCGATATTAGAGCAAAAACTTCATTGGCTAATTATATGAAAAAATAAAATAGAAAATGCATTTTAATAAATATAAAAGCAAATTGTTTTATAAAAGAATATGACAAAAACTGATAAATCAACTTATGATCATGTATTTATGATTCAGATATTGAGTTCAATTTTGCACAATCATTTGAAAAAAACGATAAGATTAAAGTTTATGCGAAACTGCCTAAATGGTTTAAAATTGATACATCTCTTGGATCATATACTCCCGATTGGACTGTATTATTCGAGCAAAATGGGCAAGAAAAACTGTATTTTGTTGTGGAAAGCAAAAGAAGTATTTTCGAAGACATGTTGCGCGTTCTGGAAAAAGCAAAAATCCATTGCGGTCATGAACATTTCAAAGCTTTGGGAGAAAATACCCAATATATTGTTTCTGATAATTATCAAACTTTTATCGATCAAGCACTTCAAAAAGATACCATAACAACTTGAAAAAATGTTTTGGCTATGGAAACAACCCTCCCCTATTGTTTATAAAATGCACCTTTTTCCTACTCTATAATTTACAAGCCCTTCCTTATAACCGATTTTAATTTTTATTAAACAATCAAGAGATTGTTGAACATTTTCCAGAAAAGGCTGCACATTTAAGAAAAGAAAATTATAAGCTATTGAGAATACATTTGACACCCAAACAATCATTTAAGCATAAAAAATGATCTATAAACAAACATTGGATTTTTAAGTCAATAATTTGATTTATAAAGATTTTAACATTTTCCATGTTAAATAATAAATGCAAATGGAGCAGGCATGCACGTCTCGTGTAGGTTCTGCTTTTGCTCTCATACAGAGTGAATTGACAGTAAACAGACTCCTCGATAAACTCATTAAGATCAACTTAACCGATGGTTTTATTTTGGAGGAAGAGGGATTGTATACAAGGGGACCATCAGCGCTCCCAATCACATTTATCCCAATATCAAAACCACAGCCATCACAAACACATGTTAATTTTTAAAAGTCTGGGAATGGGGCGGGGACAATATTTTAAAGAATATCAACAGGGGGCATAATAATGCAAAAGAGAGATTCCTATACAAAAACAGAAAGGTATGTCATATATACCGTCATTATTTCCAGCATACTTCCTCTGCTGGACGGGAGCATTGTCAATGTCATCCTTCCTAACCTTGCGCATTATTTTTCAGTCGGAGAAAATAATATACAATGGGTTATAACATCCTATTTTCTCGCCACCGTTCCAGGGCTGCTAATGGCCGCTTTTGTGCAAGGAAGAATAGGTATCAAAAGCACTTGGCTTCTTGCAAGCTTCATTTTTATGCTTGGATCACTGGGGGTAGGATTAAGCTATAATTTTCCAACTATTATATCTGCCCGTATCGTTCAAGGTTTTGGGACCGGTCTTTTGCTGCCCCTTAGCCAAACCATCATTGCCTTACAATTTGGACAGACACGAGTGCGCCAAGCCATGGGCACCATAGCCGTACCAACAGTTTTCGCTCCTGCCTTTGGTCCGCTGGTAGGCGCCTCGCTTGCTCAGTATGTGTCTTGGCGTTTGTTATTTTTTATCAATATTCCGCTTATTTTATTGGCACTCACCCTTGGAGCTAAACATTTAAAGAGCAACGAAACAACAAAAACAAAATTTAACTTATTTGCTTTTTTAGCGTTTTCCATCTCCCTTCTTTCGTTTTTTTATCTCACAGAAGCCAGAAATATCAATAACCACAACACCCTCTTTATCCTAGCGCTTATAGCCGTGATATCTCTCATATTATTCATTGTTTCTAATCAGAAAGCAAAAAACAAATTAATCGTCTTTAGCGGATTTCAAAATGCGCGCTATACATTGCTCATGATCATGGGGCTCGTTGCTTCATTTCTTTTTTATAGCTTCCTCGTTTATTTCCCACTAGCCGTTGCCATGGGAGGAAACTATGAAAAGAGCCTTCTCATCATCGGTGCCCTCCTTGCTCTGCAAGGAGTGGGTGCGTGGATTGGCAGGAAATTTATTTACCAAAAATGGAAAGAAAAATCTCCCTTTTTCATGATAGGAATTGGTTTAGTGATATCAAGCTTTGGGTTATTATGCTTCGGCTATAATATAAGCATGGATGGACTGGGATTCTTGCTAAGAGGCATAGGACTTGGCATCGCCACCATTGTCTGCCTTTCCGCCCCCATCCAATATGTCAACAGTTTATACGTCAAAGATACAGCCGTTATCACACGCATATTACAGCAAATAGGTGGTGCCTTAGGGGGTATATTCGCTGGCTTTTTGATCCATTCGCTGACAGAAGAATCCCTGTCCTTAAACCAAACATATATCGTATTCTTCATATTCTCTATCGCTGCATTTTTACTGTTTTGCCTAGCCCTCCTCTTATCGCGTAAAGAGAAGAATTTTGATTTATGATATGCTTTGTTTGAACACCCTATCCATAACATTGGCAATGGCATATAAAATCATACAGCATTTAGCACTTTTCGAGAAACCAACACACTGAGACATTGAACACAGCCTTCATCATTTTTATGAAAGAACACTAAACCGATAAGCTCCTTAAGCTCTAAAATTGATCACCTCCAGTAACGTACGGTGTTTGTAATTTTATGATACCTCTGTGCTTTTAAATCCCTCTAAAAACCTCTTGAAATATGGGATTTTCTGATCAGACCTTTGCAAAGATCCACGAAATTAAGCACGCGTTTCAATGCGGAATAGTTCCATAAATGCGCTAACAGACGCCCTACAGAACCAGCATAGAATATAGAACCCACAATGCCCCCAAATGCTGACCATCTTCTGGCACGCATCGCGATGCAAAAAATCGCACTGTATTGCAAACTTGATAATGTTATTCGCCCCTTTTCAAAGTCATTGAATCACTATGCTTTCATAACAGCAATAGGTCCAAATGAAACTGAAGCGACAAAAACAGCTGGTAAAGCAGCATCTTCTCTCCATTTCATTGTTAACTGTTATAAGAAATTTCCCCCACTTTAATAAAAAATCCCTCTCTCATTGAGAGGGAAATTTTAAAAACATTGAAAATCATAAAGCATGATGACAGACAGCAAACCATCTCTAAAAAGACTGTTTCTTGATTTTCACAGCGTACTCTTAGATTTCTCTAACATTTTCCTGTCTTTAAATTTTCCTTATAAGTTTTACGGACAAAAGAAGCTTTTCAGAACTCTTTTACACATAACTTCATTGCTTCAAGCTCCCTTACAGACACGATAAACGTTTATATTTCCATCTACCAAGTATGCGAGCTTCACAGCGGATATAATGAAAACAGTCTTTTTATAGAAAACCGTAAGCTTTAACGGAATAAACGAGATTTTAAACTAGCCTCCCGCATTACTCTATACCGGTTATGCAAATAAAGAGCGCCATCTACTTTTTCTGACAAGCAAAGAACACACACAACATTTAGTAACATGCCATTATTGAAATTCTTGTCACAAAACCTTCCGTTCAGGGATTATGCGCATTGCCTACTTCCTTCTCTCCAATAAACAATCTGCCAATAAAGAATGCTATTGCAGTTACGATAATACAAAATTATACTTCTGTTCTCATTCTATATTTTTCCAATTATTACGCATTATTCACCCCCTTCACTGTTATAACAATGAAAGGAAAAAAATTAAAACACAATATGGCATTTCTCTTTCACAAATCTTATATAAGCCACAAAATTGTTGCGCGACTTTCTAAGCAAGGTCAAGCAATAAAATTATATTCTAACAACCACTCCACATACCACTTTTTGATATTATAAAGCCATAAAATGCAATTATCATCTCCGCAAACAATATCTCAGAAAAACAAAATCCCTTCTGCAATCATTGGACTACTCCCTCCAATGTTTGCGCACCATTATACGCATAACGAGTTAGATGACTTGTTTATTGCATCATTTGCTCCTCCTGAAATTCCAGAAGGTACAAAAATCCAAAAAGTTAAAGCGTGGCTACGTGCAATCAATTCTCAATGCGAAGAACCACTTGAATTCCTTGGTAACCTGCTTAGTGATTTTATGGAAAAAGAATATTATGATCCAGACCCTACCGGATTGAATTCATCGTTATACAAAAAACTCTACAGTTAAAAGAAGATCAACGTAAAATTTTAGAAACGTTAAAGAAAGATGGATTGGAATATCAGCGTGGAGGGTATATTATCAAAGCAGGTCTTCTTTCTATAAAAGAGCTACAAAACCGTATTGCAGAGAAAGGACTTTCAGCAGTAGAAATCGAAATAAATAGGGCATTAGAAAATATAGAAAAAGATCCAAGGGAGGCCGTTCTATTTGCAGCAAATCTGTTGGAAGCCTCTTGCAAAGCTTATCTCGACCACCATTCTATCCCATATGCAGAAAACGCCCGTAATAATCTGCCCGCTTTATGGAAAGAAGTTGCTAAGAAGGCTAAGATTCATACTGACGATATAAAGCAAAAAAACTTAAAAAATCAAGATCTAGATAAAAATGACTTAAGAATGATCGCAACCGGTCTATCCAGAATCGTTAGTGGTACTATGAATTTAAGAAACAAGAAAAGTGCAGCGCATGGCCGCTCAAAAAAGGATTTTGAACTAATCAATCTCAAGCCTCGCCATGCGCGTTTAACTTTTAATGCCGCCCATTCTCTCTCAATTTATATTTTAGAGCTCATGGATCAGCCATAATAAAAAACCATATCACGACTACCAGCATTTTTTCGTGCCATTTTTAATGCCTAAAAAGCATTAAAGGGGAGTGGTTGCTTCTACCCCACAAAACCAAATATTTCTATAGCATGACAGAATGAGTAATCACACCACCCTATAGTTCTCCTTTTCCCCGCGTTTCTAGGCTCCGCTTCTAAAGTCAGTGGCAATTTCTGTAAATGCAAAAGCCGCCCTTAAGGATGGCGAATGAGGATGGTGCAAAAGTATTGCCTTGATTATTTTTTTTAAGAACAAACTAGCTGGTGTACTATTTTTGGAAAGCTCTCGTGCAGAAATATTATGATGGAGAAGCTAGTCATTATGATAAAAACACAAGTCTTAACTCCGTAAAGAGAGAAAATCTGAGCTTAGATTTAATTCCTACAAAGCCTTTATGCGCGTAAATTACGTACCTATACGTTCTTCCC